>SMLU01000002.1:900000-994443 GCA_007859745.1 Phycisphaerae bacterium RAS1
GGCAAAGGAACTCGGCTACACCTGGCCGGTGGCGTACAACGGCGAGACGTCAACCGAGTCCGCGGCGGAAGAGCTGGGCGCTTCCGCGGGCATGCAACTCATTCTCGACCCGCGCGGCTACATTCGCTTCGCGGGGGACGCGGGCGAGCCGGCGTTCCACTACGCACTGCGGGCGGTGCTGGCGGAGGCGACCAACGCTTATCCGGCGGTGGCGCCGATCACGGTCGACGGAGATTCGCCAGGGACAGCCGAGCTGCAGCCCTCCGAAGCAGCGGCGACGCCCTCGAAGGAACCGGAACGCGCCAAGCATTCCAGCGAACTGCCGAGCAACCCGGAAGCCGCCAGCATGCTTCGAGAGGCGCGGGCGTTCATGAAAACGGGCAAGAAGAAGGACGCGCGCCGGCTGCTGGAGCAGATCATCAAGGACTATCCGGGGACCAAGGAAGCGGCGGAGGCGGAGGAGTTTCTGCGCGGGCTGTAGCGGAAGGAGAAACCACAGAGGCACAAGGACACAGAGAATGCGGGATCGAGGGATGAAGGGGTCGTAGGGGACAAGGGCCCAAGGGCGCGCGGGCCTGCAAAATCCGGCGCGCCCTTTTTTCGCTGCATCCCTTTTGTCCCCCGTCTTCGCATTCTCTGTGTCTCTGTGCCTCTGTGGTTCACTCGGTTTTCGGCGCCTGCGAGAGGAAACCGACGCTCGATGCGAAGTAGCGCTCGCGCAGCGCGTCGCCGCCGGCCGGCGCCTCCCGATCCTCCGCCGCCAGGTCATCCAGATTCGCCGAGCAGCGGTCGCAGCCGGCGGTCTTGACGTGGAACTCGATGAACTCGTTCCAGTCATCATCCATCGTCCCGAGCAGGTAGCGCCCGAGCGTCGAGCGTTTCGGGCAGGAGATGCCCTCCTCGACCCAGATGCGTGCCAGCGTGCTGCTGGCGGCGAGGTCGGCCTCCTCCCAGTCGCGCGACTGCGGCGAAAGCTGCGTGAGCTTGCGCCACTGCTCCAGCACGCGGAACTTCACGCCCGCCACCGCCGTCTCGGTCAGGTCCAGGTCGCTGGCGACTTCCTTGTTCCGCAGCCCGAGCACGATGAGCATCTCGATCACGACCAGGTCCTGGAAGCGGTGCTGCTCGCAGCACTGCCCGGCCCAGGTACGCAGCGCCGCCACCAGCGCCCCGCGCTGCCCGCTCAGCATCTCCGATCCGGCCAGGTAGCGGCTGGGCGTGTCGCGATCGACCACCGCTCCCTCCTCGTCCACCTGCTCCAGGCTCTCGCGCTGTCCCTTCTGCGTCTTGCGAAAATGATCGTGCAGCTTGTTGCGGATGATCGCGAACAGGTAGGTCTCCAGCGACCGCGAGCGATCGTACCCCGGCATGCTTCGTAGCAGGCCCAGGAACGTCTCCTGGACGACGTCCTCCGCTTCGCTCTGGTCCGCCAGCATCCGCCGCGCGAAGCTCAGCAGCCGCCCCTGGTAGCGCCCGATCACCTCGCGCCAGGCGCCGCTCTCGCCGCGCTGGACGGCTTCAATCAGGTAGCGGTCCGCTTCGTGCGATTCCACCCGCGTCTCCGGTCAGACTGCCCCCAGCATGCGCAGCGCGTCGTCTCGCGTGGGGGCGCGTTCGAGCACCTTGTCGAGCCGCGTGACGCTGAACGTGCCGTGGACCCGCTGCGTGACGCCGACAATCACCAGCCGCTGCCCGCTGAGCTTGAGCGCCTGCGCCAGTCGAATGAACGCCCCGAGCGCCACGCTCGGCGCGAACTCGACCTTCGACATATCCACCACCAGCGCCCGCGTCGGTCCCTCCGATGACGCCGCCAGGCCGTCGTCATGAAGCTGCTGCGCGGCGGGTTCGTCCATCGAGCGGCAGAGGATGCTCAGAATTGCCACGTCGCCGCGGCGTTCCACGGTCACTTGGCTCTGTTTGGCCATGCGGGTCTCTCGGGCTGGTCGCGGAAGGGATTCACGCCGCGGGCATCATACCCGGGACGCGCGGGCTGGGTAGATTTGGATGGGACGGGCGTCTCGCCCGTCCCCGCGGTGTCAGGAACGGGCAAGATGCCCGTTCCACCCAAAGAAGTTCACAGGCTCTCTCGCCCGTCGCGCCGGACGGGCGAGACGCCCGTCCCACCCAGATCTTCACAAGCTCTCTGGCGCGCCGCTGCGGGCGGGACGCCCGCACTCCCCGCTACTGCGGCACGCTCCAGAACTTCACCGTCCGGTCCCGGCCGGCCGAGACGACCTGTTTGCCATCGGGCATGAACGCCACTCCCATGACCGGCCGCTCGTGTCCCATCCACGTGGCCTGCGCCTGGCCGGTGGCCGCGTCGAGCAGGAGGACGGGGGAATCCTGCGTGCCGACGGCGATGCGCTTTCCGTCGGGTGAGAACGCAACCGCGTTGCCCTGCGTCTTTGGTCCGTCAAACGCGGGCTGCGGCTTGCCCGTTTCGGCGTCCAGCAGAATGACGGCGGTCGCGCCGCCGACCACGAGTTGACGGGAATCCGGGGAAAACGCGAGGCAGCGCGCCTCGCGCTCGTCCGCCTTCGTGGTCCAGCGTACTTTTCGCTCGGCGGCATCCCAGAGAAAGACACTGCCGTCGTCGTCGCACGTCGCGAGGAGCTTGCCATCGGGCGAGAAAGCGACCGCCAGCACGGCGTACTTGTGTTCCTTGAGACTGGCCAGTTCCTTGCCTTGCGTCGGATCCCACAGCTTGAGCGCGTGATCGGTGCTGACCGTAGCGAGCGTCTTTCCGTCCGGCGAGAAGGCCAGGCCGTTGACGCTGGCCTCGTGCTTGCACTCCGCCGTCGCTTTGCCGGTCGCCGGGTCCCAGACCTTGATTACGTGGTACATCTCTCCCGACGCGAGCAGGCCGCCCGAGGGTGCGAACGCGAGACACTGAACTGCGCCTTTGTGCCCTGCGAGTGTGGCGGTCTCCTTGTGCGTGACCGCATCCCACAGCTTGACGGAATTATCCTGGCTGCCCGAGGCTAGCCGCTTCCCGTCCGGCGAAACTGCCACGCACAGCACTTCCCGCTTGTGCGCTTCGATCGTGACCTTTGCGGCGTCTTCAGCCGCCGCGCAACTCGCCAGAAGAAGAAGACACCCGATCGGCCGGAGTGCGCGGGTTGCGAACATGAACGAACTCCCTGGGTTATTGCGAGTCCCGGACCGGCGGCGCGGCGCAGTGGTCGAATGGTATTCGAACGAACGTCTCCGCGTACACCCGCGCGAGGGGGTGCGTGACAGTTTTGCGGTGGCCCACCGGGGATCCGAGCCCCAAGCGCGAGCGCGCGGGCGTTTTCAGCGATGGGTGATTCTCGCTACAAACACCCGCGCGCTCGCGCTTGGGGCTCGGATTGCGATCCCGCGAAAACTGTCACGCACCCCTCGCGAGGTAATTAGCACTGAAATTGTAGACATTGCTATCCGGCGCCGATATCCTGCTTTCTCGCGCCGCTCCACGTGTTTCAAAGCGGCGCGCCGCCGCCCAACCCGCACCGCACCGCCGACTGAACCGGCGCGGCGGCGTGAAGGAATCTGAAGTGCCCGACGTAACCGCCACCAAGGAGGCCATTGCCAAGCGCCTCCGTTCGATTTCACTGCCCGACCAGCCGCGCGATGTCGTGTCGTCAGGATTCGTCCGCGGCGTTTCGTATTGCGACGGCGTCGCCCGGATCATGTACGAACTCCCCGCGGCCCTCATGAACCCGCCGGCGCAGGAGCACCTGCACCGCGAGACGCTGACGGCGATTATGGCCGTGGACGGCCTCAAATCGGTGAACGTGGAGTTTGCCACGCAGCCGCCGCCGCGATCCACGAACACGCTGCCGGGCGTGAAGCACGTGATCGCGGTCGGCGCCGGCAAGGGCGGCGTCGGCAAGAGCACGGTCGCGGTGCTGCTCGCCGCCGGCATGCAGCGAATGGGTCTGAAGGTCGGGCTGCTGGACGCGGATGTATACGGCCCGTCGCTACCGATGATGACCGGCACCGGCGGAATGCAACCGTATGCCGACGAGAGCGGGCGCATCGTTCCGCCCGAATTCGACGGCATCAAGATCATGAGCATGGGCTTCATCGTCCCGCCGGACCAGGCGGTGGTGTGGCGCGGACCGATGGCGCAGAAGTACGTGAAAGAGTTTCTCGACCGCGGCGACTGGGGCGATCTGGATTACCTGATCGTCGATCTTCCGCCGGGCACGGGTGATATCCCGCTCACGCTGGCGCAGAGCATTCCGCTCTCCGGCGCCGTGCTAGTCTGCACGCCGCAGGATGTCGCGCTGCTCGATGCCATGAAGGCCCTGCGGATGTATCAGAAGCTCGGCGTCGAGCCGCTCGGGATCGTCGAGAACATGAGCTACTACCTCTGCCCGCACTGCGGTCATCGCGACGAGATTTTCAGCCACGGCGGAGCGGAGCAGGCGGCCCGCGAGTCAGGCGTGCCGTTCCTGGGAGGAATACCGCTCAACGCAGCGATTCGCGTCAGCGGCGACGCCGGCCTGCCTTTCGAGAATTTCACGAAGGCCGAGCCGTACGTCATCACCGCGTTGAACCAGGTTGTGAAACGCGTGATTGACGAGGTCGAGACGCATACCAAGCAGCGCATGCCACTTCCGCAGCTAAAGATCGTGTAGTGGGGGGAGTGCGGCGAGTGCCGCGTGTGCGGGGAGTGCGCGCGTCTCGCCCGCCGCGGCGCGCGCCCCGCGCGATGCGGGCGAGAGACCCAGCAGCCAATTGGGCGAGGCGACATTTGGGTGTGACGGGCGTCTGAGGCTGTGACCGTTTTCGGGTGGAACGGGCATCTTGCTGCCGGACGCCCGTCCCACCCATGATGGCGCAGGACCCGTTATTTGCAGCAGTGGGTCAGCCGCCAACCTGTAGTACGATGTGCTCATGGTCGCGAGCGCCCCCGACATTGACGCACTGCGCCCCTGGATCACCGTCACGTTCGACCGCTCCGGCGGCCCCGGCGGGCAGAACGTCAACAAGCTCAGCACGCGCGCCACGCTCCTCTTCGATTTCGAGCGCTGTCCGGCCCTTGCGGAGCCGCAGCACGCCTTGATCCGCACGCGCCTCGCGCGGCGGCTCTCAACCGACGGGCAGCTCCGTCTCGTCGCCCAGTCCTCACGCACGCAGGAGGCCAATCGCAAGGATGCCGAAAGGCGCCTGATCGAGCTGCTCACGCAGGCGCTTCACGTTCCCCGCAGCCGCCGCCCGACGCGCCCCACCGCCGCCTCGCGACGGAGGCGCCTGCAAGACAAGCAGCGCCGCTCCACTGTCAAGCAATCCCGCCGCGGCGGCGACGACGCGTAGCGCGGGAATCGCCCGGCTTTGCCCGGCGTGACACAAGTTATCGCCCATCAACTTCGGACCTGCCGCGTCCGGCCCCAAACGGCCAAATACTCTGGAATCGTCCTACCGCGAATCTCTAGAATCGGGCTAGCAGCAACACCGTTGGCCACGGAAGGCCGACGCTACAGAGCCGACGCTACCGTGCCGACGCCACCTTTCACTTGGAGACTCGTCATGCTCCCCGTTCGTCGCTGCGCTTTCGCCATGCTCGCCGCGCTCGCGGTCGGTGGCTGCCCACTGCAACCGACCAACACCGGCGACGACACCGCTCGAGACATTCCGTCCGTCAAGCTGATCGCGCCGCTGCGGCTCTCGCCGCGCGACAACGAGCAGCAGGTCAACGAGCGCCTGGCCCAGCTTTCATGGACGGCGGTCGCCGGTGCGGACTCCTACGAGGTCTATCTCGGCCCCGACCTCAATCCGCCGCTGGTGGCAATCACGGACGTCCCGCTGCTGCTGGTTCGCGACATGTCCGCCTGCACCGTGCAGCACTGGCGCATCGTGGCGCGCAACGCCGACTACGCCGTGAGCAGCCCGACATGGGTGTTCAAGACGCGCTGCGCTGACGGGAAATGAGCGGCGGCGCTATCTAGAGCCGCCCGCGAGCTTGCCCAGTCTGGCGTGAAAAACTCGCGACCACTCCGCGCCCACCTTGCGCACATCTTCCGTCGACGCGCTCGCCAGCCGCGCGGCTGCTTCCGCCGCAGCGGCTTCCTCAACCAGCGGCGCCGCCAGCTCCGCGACCGTCGCGGCCGGCAAGCCCGCCTGAATCGCCGCCCCCCAGACGCGCTGCAAGAGCACGTGATTCTCGCCCGTGATCGCCTGCGTCAGCGGCACAAGCAGCGCCTGGTATTTCGCCCCGCCCGCATCCAGCCGCACACCGAAGTCCGTCTTCAGCGGATTCTCCGTCACGCTCAGCTTGCCGTCGTACTTCTCGTACACCGCGGGCAGGATTGGATAATGATAGAGCGTCGGCGCCGACGTGCCGCGGTGCTGAGCGGCGACCCCCCAGAGCGCCTGCCCCTCCTCGCCCAGCACGTAGCGCACGAACTCCCGCGCCAAGGCGGCGTCTTTCGCGCTGCTCAGGACGCTGATCACGTCAGGAGAAACAGCGGTAGCGCCGGAAGGATTGACGTAGCGCAGCGCGCCGTCCGACTCGTCCGCCAGCGCCATCCCATCAAAATTGACCGAAAACGCCGCCAGCATCACTCCCGCCCGCACCTGGTCGAGTACTTCCGTGCTCCGCGTCCCCACCGCCCGCGAATTGGCCAGAATCCGAATCAGCGCCGCCGACCCCGCGTTCCAGCCCAGCTTCTCCAGCATCAGCGCCATGCACTCGCGATTGCTCCCGCTCGACGCCGGATCGGCGATCCCCACCCACCCGAAAAACCGCGGATCGGCCAGGTCCGTCCAGGTTTGCGGCGGAGCGATGCCGCGCGCCTGGCAGGCCCGCTCGTTATAGAGGATTCCGAAGCTGGTCAACCCCGTCGCGAACCAGCGTCCCTCCGCATCACGCGTGGGCAGGCCGGCCACCTCGGCCGGAAGAGCGCCGGCCTCGGACAGCCCCTCGAGCTTCACCGAGTAGCGCTTCTCCGCCAGCGCCCGGTGATCGCGCAGGCCGCCGCCGAACATCAGGTCCGGGAATCGCTGTTCCGGGTTGCGGCCGGAAAAGCAGTTGTCGATGTACTCGATGCAGCGCGGCGTCCCCTCGAACACCCACTCGATTCGCACGGGCGCCTTGTGATGCGCCAGGTGCCAGTTGGAAAACGCAACCTCGAACGCGTTACGGATTTTCTGGTTATGCGGCGTGATGACGGTGAGCGTCTTGGGCGGCGGCACAACGTCGCCGTCGGTCGCGTCGTCACAGCCAATAATCAGAAACGGGAGCACAGCGGCGAGCAACAACCGCCGCGCGCGGAATAACAACATGTGCGTGCCCTCAGAACGCCGGTCCGAACCCCGCACGGCAGTGCGGGCGAGCCTTCCCACGCGCCCGGCGCTGGTTCGGCCAGGCCCGCTCGTTCAGCGAAGCGACAAGGTCGGCGGCAATTCACCGTCCGACCGGCCGATATCGTACAATGGACGCGGCGGCAATCCAGCCGGTCGCCGGGTGAATGGCGTCCGGCTGCGGAGTAATTGACCATGAAGCTTGTTCGAATCACGCTGGCAGCAGGTCTGATGGGGCTGATGGCCGGGGCGGCGATGGCGGCCGCCGATCAGCCGCTGGACGAGGCGCGCCAGCAGATCCTCAAGTCCTGGCGAAAATACAACACGGTTCGCGCCAAGATCAGCGGCGAAGGCAACACCAGCATCCCCGGCGCCATGCAACTCTCGGCGATCACGGGGGAATACGCGATGATCCGCCGCGGCGACAAGGTGCTTGTGCGGGTCGAGTTCATCAACGACGAGCACTACAAGTCGGCGACGGACGCGACCACCGACAATCGCGTGGTCAATATTCAGGTTGATGACGGCGACGTGCTCTACACGCTCGTGAAGCAACGCGGCCGGGACACGGTTTACAAGCTGAATCGCAATGACACGAAGGCGAATGTCGACCTCGAGCGCATGTTTGTCAACATCGCCCGCGAAGGCGATCTGAAGCTGCTTGCCGAATCGAAGGTCGGTGACCGGCCGGTGTACGTCATCGAGCAGACGATTCGCGCCGTCACGGCCAGGACGCCCTTCGCCAGAAACGTCTTTCACTTCGACAAGGAGCGCGGCCTGCTGCTGAAGACCGAGTCGTTCGATGAGATCGGAAACCCGAAGCGCACCCTCGAATACTCCGATTTTCAGATCGACGGCGAGATCAAGCCGGAGCTCTTCAAGTTCACCCCGCCCCCCATGGCGCAGATTCACGACATGACGGGCAAGGGTCAGTAGCGTCGGCGCTCTGTGGCCGACGGCGGATTTCGCGGGGTTCTCGCGCATCGTCGGCCACAGATGGCCGACACTACGGTCTTCCGACCGCGCGCGTAAGCAAGCGGTTTTCAAGCCCCCGCTCCCTCATGCGCCGCCCGAGCGTCCGATCAAGGCAAGATCTCCGCTGCCCGCGCATGCACCCGCGGAGCCTCGCCGTTCCACTCTCCCACGACTTCCGCCAGCACCACGTCGCGTCCGCTGAATCGCCGCACGACGCGCATGCGCAACGGACCACCCGAATCGGTCGCGACGCCAACCTGCATGCCGACGTGCGCTCGCGTCATTCTCAGCGTCGCCAGCCGGGCGCCGGCGTCAAACAACCGCAGCTCGCCCTCCGCCGGCGGGAGCCTCCGGATTTCACGCGTGCGCGACAGCGCCCGCTCCGCCGCCGCCCGGCCCCACGGCGGCAGCACCGTGATGTGCTTCTCGATGACCGGGCCGCCCAGGGGCGAATCCAGTTCGGCCAGCGCCTGGGCCGCCTTCAGCGCAACCGTCGGCGAAGGATCTTCCAGAAGCGCGACCAGCACCGGCTCGCCCAGCTCCAGCCGCATCTGCGAAAGCGCCTCCACCGCGTCGCGCCGCTCGTCGATCGTCCGCGGCGCCAGAAAATCCAGCCAGTCCTCCGCTCGCAGCAGCTCGCGCGTCTCCAGATACGCCGGCGTGTGGCGGTAGTAGATTTCCAAGGTCAACGTGCAGATCGCCGTGGTGTATACGCGCCCGCCCATGCGCCCCCACTTGCCCCAGTTCTCGCCGTACGGCTGCCAGCTCCCGAAGCTGTGCAGCTTGCGCGATCCTTCCTTGCGGCGATCCTGGAGCGGCAGCAGCGTGTCGCGCAGCCGCGCGTTCCAGCGTTCCCAACGCTCGCCGCCCGCCTGAAACATGGCCAGCGTGCCGTAATACCAGTAGTACTCGCTGTGGAGCTGCGTGCGATCGCGGCCGCGATAGTGCACCGTGCTGGGCAGTTGCGTGAGCAGCGACCCGATCTGCCGCTCGCGGATCGGCGCCGCGCGCTCCCATCCCAGCAACTCCTCACACACCAGTCCGCAGGCCGTCATCGCCGGGCCGTAGCGAAACGCCGGCCGCAATCCCGGATCGACGCGGAAACCCTCCCCGTTGTCCGCGTACCACACGCGGCCGTCGGTCTCCGCCGCACGCATGAAGTGAAGCGCTGACCGCACCAGCGGCTGGCGCGAGGCGGGAATCTCCGCCGCCGCACACGCCGACAATGCCTGAACCATCCAGGCCGTGATGGAGGTGTCGTTGCGGCCGGTCTCAGGCGTCGGCAGATAGTCCCAGCCGCCCAGCGCCTGCTGCGTCGCCGCCAGGTTCGCCGCCGCTTTGCGCAGCGGCTCCGCCAGTCGCTCGTCGCGCACCAGCACCTGGTACTCCGCCAGCGCGAAGGTGGCCACGGAGTCGTTGTATCCCGCCATGCCCGGCGTTCGGGAGAATCCGCCGCGATCATTCTGAATACGCAGCAGCGCATCCACCGCGCGCGTCACGACCTGTGGGTAAGGTCCGTACTGATCCGTGTATCCCGCGCCGACAAATGCCAGCAGGCAAAGCCCCGTCAGCCCCGGCGAGATCGAGTCGTCCAGCCTTCGCTGTGCCGGCCCGCCACAGCGATCCTGATCCGGGCATTGCCTCTGAAAGGTGACGGCGTCCCAGGTTCCGTCGCGCGCCTGATGCGCGGCCAGCCACGCCAGCCCCGCCTCGACCGCGTTCTCTGTTTCCGCCGTTCCCCCGAACCGACGCAGTCGCTCGGCGCGGATATCGGCGGCGTTCGTCGCCGGACGGGTCGTCGGCTGGGATTCGGTGGTCGGTGCGGGGAGCGGGGCCGGGCGCCGCACCACCTGGGCCAGCTCGCCCCACGTCACGGGGGTGGGAGCGGATTGTGGTTCGCGCGGGTCGCCCGCAGTCGCGGTCGCGGCGACGCGCGCCCGCTGACGCGCATCGGCGTGAATCCCGGTGGGTTGAGACGTGGGCGTCGATCCGCGATGTTCACCGCCGGGTTCTTCCGCTGGAGCGCCCGTCGCGACGGGCGCATCCAGCGTCAATATCCAGAGCGGCAAACCGAGAGCGAGAACCGTGAGCAACGTCAGGAGAACGAGGGCCGCCGGCCGAATCGTCGCGGATCGCACAGACTCCGGTCGAAAGTTGCCCATTCCCCGATTCTATCGGCGCCGGGTGTGTCGCGGTCTGTCCGGCCGGCGGCGTCCTACGCCGCAGACCAGACCGCCGTCATGAAGAGAAGTGTACCGCTGCCGATCCAGAGCGCCGCGGCGACGCAGCGGCCGACGCGACGTTCAAGGCGCGTGAACGGCTGTGGCGGACTGATTAGCCACATGGGTTCAGCCCTCGGCCCCAAGGATGATGTAGTCAAACACGCCCCGGAACACCCAGACCAGATCGTCGATCCAGGAAAGCATGTGACACCGTCCGCTTCTTGCCCGCAAACTCCAACCACGAGTCCGCTTCGTTTCGCGTCTCCACGATTCCGAGTTCTGCGCACCGCGGTGTACTTGTCCTCTCGGTTGCCCCGGCTCCAGCCTTAAATAGCAGGTCGCCAGGGCGCACAATCGGCACTATCGACAAACCGTTGAAATAGGGTGGTTTACGAATGCCGCGAGAACCGGACACCGCCCTCCTTTTCTCCCTTGCGCGTTCAGCGGCGCGCCGCCCCGTGGCGGCCGGTCCCCGTGCCGGGCGTAGCCAGGCGGGGCGTCTCGGACGGCGACGGCCGGCACGGGGGCCGGCCGCTACCACGCACGGGGCCGGCCGCGACCGGGCACCGTAGCCGGCAGGCACCGCGCGGCGGCCGCGGCCACGCCGGCGAATAAACCGCGCCCATCGCGGAATACCCCTGACCGAAACTCCGACAGCCAGGCACGGCTCGGCCAGTCGGCGTAAAATCCGGTCGCCAATCCGCTCCGGCGGGAATCGGCGATCCCGCGGTCGAGGACGCGAAATGTTCGGACGTTGGTTCTATGTGCGGATCGGGGCGGCGGAGCGGGCGCTGAATGCCGGCCGACTCGACGATGCCTTCACCGCCGCCTGCGAACCGGAAATCCGCCGCCAGGCCAGGGGGGAAAAGCTGGCCGAAAGCGTCGCCCGCGCCCTCCTGGCTCGCGCCCGTGTGCAGACGCAGGAGGGGCAATACGCGGCTGCCCTCGCCGATCTGGATCGCATCCGCCAGCTTGGCCTCTCCAGTGCCGACGCCGAAGCCCTTCGCCAGCGGGCTGAGGTCGAGCAACGCGAACGTCTGAGCCGCCAGCAAATCCAGCAGCAGGCCGCCGCCGCCGCCGCCGAAGATGTTCGTGACGGACGGATCGAGTCTGGCCGGCTGACGGTCGAAAAAGTGGACGATCCGCGGCGGCGCCGGCAACTCCAGGACGAGCTGGATATCCGCGTGCAGCGCAGCGGCCAGTTGCTCGAGCAAGCCGAGGCGGCGCTGACGCGCGATGACGTGCTGGCCGCCGCCCGTCACTGGCAGGAAGCCTGCCAGCGCGGCCGCGACCGCCATACCGACGCCTTCGTGGCGCGGCTCGCCGACGCCGTACGCAAAATCGTCGCAAGCTGGATCGATGAGGGCCGCATCGAGCGGCTTCTGGCGCTGCGCCCGCTGCTGGATCCAATCGCCAAGGCCGACCCTTCGGTCGAACTGCAGGTACAGACCGTCGAACTGTGCACCCGCGCCGTCACGCTTCTGGGAGAGGGTCGCTACCGCGATCTGCGGCACACGCTGCTGCGACTGCGCTCCGCCGCAACCGCGGCGCGTTGGATCGACGAGGCGCTGGACGCGCTGACGCAGCTTGCGGACGCGGAAGAGCGGCTGCTGGCGTCGCCGCTCGGGCTTTACGTGACGACCGCCGGCGGCGGCGCACGACGCCACGATGCGAACCTCGAACACCCGACGCGGCGCGAAGAACCGGACGCCGCCCCGCTCGATCATCGGCCGCTGCTGGTCGTGGTTGAAGGCGGCGGCAGCGTGCTGCTCGTTCCGCGCGACACGGTGCGCATCGGACGCGCCGGCGCCGCGGACGTTGACGTGCCCTTCCCCGGCGACGTTCAATCGCATCACGCCGATCTGCTCCGCGACGGCGACGACTACTTCCTTCGGGCGCACGGCGAGGTCGCCGTCAACGGACGCAGCGTCCGCCGCACGCTGCTTCGCGACGGCGACCGCATCGTCCTGGGCGCAAATGCGAAGTTCACGTTCCACAAGCCCAGCGGCCGCAGCGCGTCCGCCGTCCTGCGGCTGTCGCACCGCTGCCGCCTGCCGCACGACGTCGGCGACGTGGTGCTCTTCCGCGACACGTGCCTGATCGGCGCCTCGGAGGCCTGCCACGTGCGGGCCCGCGACGCGGCCAACCAGGTGGTGCTCTTCGACCGCGGCGGACGGCTTTTTGCCAGACAGGTGCCGATCGGACGCCGCGGCGTGCTCGGCGAAGCGCACGCGGTGAACGTCGGATCGTCGCAGGTGCTGGGCGATGTGACGGTGACGGTGAAGGAATACCAAGGTTAAGAGCAGCGAGTTCAGAGCAGCGAGTTGAAAAAAAGGCAAAAGGTCTAAGGGCGAATGCCGAAGGCTGAGCACAGAATGCCGAAGGCAAGAGGACGTTGACTGACAGCGTGGTGATCGCCGAAAGCTGACAGCTCCTCGCTGGCAGCTGACCCCCGAATGCCGGAGGTTGCGACGTGGCATATACATTCAGACATGGCGACCGTCCGCTTGAAGGCGTGACGATTCAGCGCGCCGTGGGCCGCGGCGGTTTCGGCGAGGTGTATTACGCCCTCACCGACTCGGGAAAGCAGATCGCGCTGAAGTACCTTCGTGAGAACGCGGAGATCGAGCTGCGCGGCGTCTCGCACACGATGAATCTCAAGAGCCCGCACCTCATCACCATCTACGACGTCAAGAAAAACGCCGAAGGCGACCCCTTCGTCGTGATGGAATACGTGACCGGTCCGTCGCTGCGCGACCTGATGGTCGCCGAGCCGCACGGCTTCACGCCGGCGAAGGCGGCCTACTTCGTCGATGGCATCGCGAAGGGGTTGTCGTACCTGCACGACCGGGGCGTCGTCCACCGCGACCTGAAGCCCGGCAACATTTTCTATGACGACGGCTACGTGAAGATCGGCGACTACGGCCTCTCCAAGCACATGTCCGTCAGCCAGCACAGCGGCCAGACCGTCAGCGTCGGCACCGTGCACTACATGGCCCCCGAGATCGGCTCGGGAAGCTACTCAAAGGCCATCGACATCTACGCCCTCGGCGTCATCCTCTATGAAATGCTCACCGGCCGGCTGCCCTTCGCCGGGGCGAGCATGGCCGAAATCCTGATGCGGCACCTGAGCGACAACCCGGACCTGGCCGGCATCCCCGAGCCTTTCGCGCACGTCATCGCCCGTGCCCTCGCCAAAGACCCGAAGGAGCGCTACCAGGACGTCAACGAAATGGTCGACGCCCTGATGGCCTCCGGCGACGTCGAGGCCAGCGTCGCGTCGTTCGATCCCAAGTCGCTCACGCACGTGCCGCGCTCGCCTGACGTCGCCGGCCCGGAGACACGCACCACGCCCGTTGTGCCGCCGCCGCCGATCATGGACGCCCGCGACGGCGGCTTCGCTGATCGGCTTGGGCAGCGCGTCGAGCGAAAAGCCGAGGAGATTGCGCGGAAGCTCGACCGCAAGGTGGCGCGCCTCTCGGCGAAAATCGACGGCGGCCGGCCCCGGCCCGAGCCGGCGCCCGAGCCGAACCACGCGCCGCCTAGATCCGGCGCCGCGCACACGCCCATCATGCAGCGCGTCCACCCGGACCGCGGCGTGCAGGTGCTGGTGTTGCTTGGCGCAACCATCGGCGTCTCGATGCTCATGGCCGCGATGAAGGGCGGCGGGCGCATCGCGGAAATGGGAATCGCGACGGCCCTGTACATCGCCGGCGGCGTTGTCGCCTCGCTGCTCACCTACTTCCGCGTCCTGGCCCGCGCCCCGTGGCAGAACACGTCGTTTGACCGGCTCGCATACGCCACGATCGCGGCGATCTTCATGCTGCCCGCATTGATGCCGGCCAACGCGGTGAGCGGTCGCGACGACTTTCAACGACTCTACTTCGCTCCGCTGGCCGCGCTGGTGTTCTGCAACTTCACGCAGCGCATCGCGGCCGGCCGCCGCGGCGACGTCTCGTGGACGTCCGCCATCGCGCCCGCGATCGTCGGCATGATCGCCGCCGGCGTCGTGGATGCCGACCGCTACATCGGCTTTGGCGCCGGCATTTGTGCCGCGATAACGCTCATTACGCAGGCCGCTGCATCGCTGTTCCCCGAGTCGCCCCGTCCCAACCGGAAAACTGGTCTGCCGGCGGCGCCGCCGCCCGTTCCGCCGAGCGCCACGCCCGACCGCTTCGCGCCCCGCGACGGCGAAGACGCAACCACCGTCGCCTCGCCTCAGCCTCCCGCGGCCGGCGCCGCCGCTGTTCTGGATCACGCCGTCATCCCGCCGGCCCCTGCCAATTCGGCGATCCGCGCGATCGGCGGCGTGCTGAGCATTCTGTGCATCGCCGCGAGCCTGGGCTGCTTTTTCGGAAACGTCGCACTGGGACCGGCCCCGGCCGATCCGGGCCCGTGGAATCCGGCCTGGAATCGGGTATTCACGAACGCCGACGCCGGCGCGGAGTCCGGATTGCTGGAAGCTGCCGCCGAGGCGCGCGACGAATGGTACGAAGCCGAGCACGCCACGCGCGGGCACCGCGAGTCGCGCGAGATTCTATTGTTCTTCACGCTCGCGCCGCTGGCATGGCTGACGTTTTTCGCTCCCAAGGCGCTCTATCGCCATCGCCAACCGCTGTGGCGCGGCACCTTCCGCTGGCTGATCGTCGCCGCCGGCCTGACGCTCACGTCCGGAATGATTACCGTGTTGGCGTTCGAGCGGCTCGACGCCGAGGAGCGCGCCGCGTCGGTGTTCGGACTGGTGGCCGGCGCCGTGATCGCGCTGGCCTGCGTGCTCATTCGCGGTCCGGCGGGCGCCACCGCCGGCCGATCGCGTCACTGGCAGTTCCCGCGGCGCGACCCGGCCAGCGAGGTCTCCGCCGCCGGGGCCGAGCTGTCGCGGCACCTCGACGCCGCGGTCCCCTCGTTCGTCGGCCGCGCCACCAACGCGGGCATGTCTTTCCTCGGCAAGCTGGCGCTGCTGCTGGGGCTGACCTGGGCCGCGATCTACAACCTCCAGCCGGTGGAGTTCAACAACGGCCCGTATCAGAAATTCGTCCTCGGCCCCGGCCGCGTCGTGGTCAACAACGGCGGGCAGACCGTCGAAGTGAACGCGCCGCGCGTGATGGTTTTGGCGCCCATCGTCCTCGGTGGAATCCTGCTCATGATCGCTCGTCGCCACGACGGCGGCCTGCACTGGGCCCGCGGCTTCATCGGCGCGGTCTTCGGCGTCGTGGGCGCGATCATCGCCGTCGGCCCCGGCCAAACCGGAGTCGCCACGCTGATCCAATCGGGTGACTGGGGCCGCCTGAGCGGCGGCGAAACGCGCGCGCTGGTCGTCGCCGGCACGTTTCTGCTCTCCGCGATCGGCCTGCTCTTCTGGCCGCGACCCTCGCATGGCCGGACGATCGTGCTGTAACAGGGCTTGAGCGCGTCGTGCGCTCTCACCGGGCGCCGCTCCGCGTCCATCGAGACCTATTCTTACGGCGTGGCGCGCTGGGACGGTACGCGCTGGCATTTCTGTCCGCGGGTATGCCTGTCCGAACCCGCCGCGCCAAGCGGCGGGGTGACGTCCGCGGCGTACGGGACGCCGCTCGCCTACGATCGTCAACCCGCCGCTTGGCGCGGCGGGTTCGGAAAAACGGCCCGGCCCGCGGCGTTCATGCCGCGCGCGGCGCTCGTCAGCGCCCCGGCGCGGCGCTCTGTCGGCGTCCCGGCGCGCCGCGCTGTCGGCGCCCCGGCGCGGCGCTCTGTCGGCGTCCCGGCGCGCCGCGCTGTCGGCGCCCCGGCGCGCCACTGTCACAACCCGCCGCCGGCGCTGGCCGACTCGCTTTCGTCCCTGCGCGACAGCGGCTTGCGGGCTTCATTATGGCGTATCAGCGCGGCGAGATACTCGCGCGCGAACCGCGCCGACGCCCAACCGACGTGCGACCCGGACGCACCGAACTTGGCCAGGCGCGAATCCCAGGCGACCTGGTGAAGCCGCGCGCTGTAGATGCGGTGCGTGTCCGGCGGCGCGCCGCCGGGGAGCCGGAACCCGACCGCGCCCGCCGAGGCGCCGTACTCGCGGTCGATCGAACCGAAGAGCGACGTGCCGAGCTTCAGGAAGCTGACGTCGTTCTTCGAGTAGAAGTTGTGCACGCCATGCCGCGTGCGGCGTAGGGCAATCGTCAGGTCGTACTCGGGCGAGAGCGCCGGCGCCAGGAGTATTGCGGCGTCAATCTGCCGGCCGGGAGGCAGCGCCTCGAGCGCCATGATGGCGATCCCGCCGCCGCCGGAATGTCCGATGAGGTGCACCGGCCGCCCGGGGTGGCGATCGCGGAATTCCAGAATGCGGCGAGCGACGCGGGTGGCCTGCTCGCGATTGCGCTCATAGTCGGTGAGATTGAACATGAAACCGCCCGGCAGGCCGGTGGTCCAGTCGTGGACCTCGATGGCCGACGCCACGCCGCCGTCGTCCAGGCCGTGCGCCAGGTCGCGGTTCCAGACGCTTTTTCCCTCGATTCCGGGCAGGATCAGAATCAGGCCGTACTCTTCGCGCGGCGGGGTATACACCTCGCGCGAGACGTTCGCGCAGCCGGAGAGCAATCCGCCGAAGAAGCCGATCGCCGCGAGCGTGCGGGCGCAGGGCACTCGATTCATGAGGCTATCCCGGTTGTTCAGACACTTCCTGTCATGGCTCGGCACGGCCATGCGAGGCGTGGGTGGGATGGGCGTCTCGCCCATCCGCTCGGTCTCAGGAACGGGTCGATGCCCAATACAAAATCACGGCACGTATTGGTCCGCACAGCGGACCCTACGAAACCGGTGGTTGCGAGCGAGACGCCCGCGCTCCCCGATGCACTCATCTCGCGCCTCACGCCGCCGAGAAACGCCGTCGCCGCCGTCTCAATCCCGGCAGTCCCGCGGCCAGCGCCGCGAGCAAAGCGGCGATCAGCGCCCCGGCCGCCGCCATCGCAACAATCCGCCCGGCCGAGCCGATCGCGGCGCTCTGCCAGACGCGCCGATACGTAAGCAGCAGGAGCTGCGCCGGCAAGGCGGCCAGAAACCCGGCCAGCGCGCGGCCCCACCAGACCTGGGCGTTGATCGTCTCGCGAAACTTCGTAATGAGCAAGCCGGCCAGCCCGATCGACAAGGCGTGAATGCCGATGGCGCCGATCGACTCGCAGCCCTGCATGAACCCGGTGATCCACGCCGCCAGCCGGGCGTCATGCAACGGCATCGAAAGCCCGCATAGAAGCCCCAGCGCGAGGAACAAGTCAACCGGGAGGAACGGGCCGCTGACGCGCGGCACGAGCGTCGTCTGCACAACCAACGTCACGAAGAGCAGAATGCCGAACAGCGGCCAGGTCATGGCCCCACTCGCTCCGTCGCCGGCCGCGTCGCGGGCGCAGCGCCCGGCCGCGAAGCCTGGCCCGGCGGCCGAATCGCACGCAGGTCCGCCGGAACCGGCACCTTCATCGTCCGCGGCGGACCGAGGATCGTGCGGCCGTCCGACCTGTCGTAACCCATGACGATCTCAATCTCGCGCCCGTGCACGTCGATGTTCGACGGCCAGGTCAGAACCAGCCCGTAGCCAAAGCCAAGCTGCTTGCGCTCGCGAAAGCGGAACCCGGCCGCCTCCTGCTCGCTCAGCCGCCAGGTGTGAAGCAGCTCTCGGTCGCGCCGGCCGTCGGCGCGGCGGACGCGTTGATAAAGCCAGCAGAGGATATCGCCCGACACGAACGTGCCGCGCTCCGTGGCCGCCGACACGAAGTACACCGCGACCTTGAAGCCCGTGATGCGGTCATCGTAATCCACGCGCCAGGGATAATTGGAATAGAACTGCGTGATCTGGACGACGTCATCAGAGGCAGCCGCGCCGGGTCCACCCGTCTGACACCCCGGCAGCGCCAATGCGGCAGCCAATGCGACCAGAACCACCGCGGCGTTCAAGCCCGCGGTAGCGGCCGGCCCCCGTGCCGGCCGTGGCGCGGTAGCAGCCGGCCCCCGTGCCGACCGTGGCGCGGCAGCGGCCGGCCCCCGCGCCGGCCGAAGTCCGCCGCGAAAAATGCCCGCGCGCTGGCGCTTGGGGCTCTGAAAGTCAGCGCGTGCTCGCGCACGCTGATTTAGTCCGCCTGCCACGCTAACTCGACCGCCGGACGCGCGGCACATCATAGCTCTCGCTCTTGCCATCGCTCTTGGGCAAATGCGACGCCGGCCGAATCGGGCCGTACGACTCGCGGTCGCCGGCCTTTTCTTCCGCGTCGCGAAGGACCGGGGCCGCCGGCACGCCGACACCCGGCTCGACCCGCTGAATCTCGCCCGGCAACGGGTGCAGCGGGGCCAGTTGCAGCCCCTGCATCAGCGGATTCTCCAGCACCTGGACCGGCACGGTTTCCGTGATGTCGCGCTCCTGGACCGACAGGTCGCGGTAGTCGTCCACCGTCCGCACGACGCGCGGCGTCAGGACGACCAGCAGCTCCGTGCGGCGCGTCTCGTCGTTCTGGAAGCGGAACGCATTGCCCAGCAGCGGAATGTCGCCGAGCAACGGAACCTTCTGCTCCGTTCGCGAATCCCGCGTCGTGATCAGGCCGCCGAGCACAATCGTCTCGTTGTCCTTGACCGTGACCGTGGTCTTGGCCTTGCGCTCGAAAAAGATCGGCGCGACCAGCCCCTGGCCGACCGGCACCGTCGAGTCGGTCAGGTCAGACACGTTTTGCTCGATCTCCATCCGCACGAACCCGTCCGGGTTGATCTGCGGCGTGACGATCAGCTCAATGCCCACGTCCTCGCGCGACACCTGCGTCTGCAGCGAGCCGCCGAGCGTGGTCGATGTGCCGGTGACATAGGGAACGCTGTTGGTGATCGAGATGCTCGCCTCCTGGTTATCCATCGCCACGATCTGCGGCCGAGACAGCACGTGCAGCTTGCTCTCGCTCTGCAGGGTGCGCACCAGGAAGTTGAAATCCGCGCCCGTGATCGTGAACGTGAAGCCACCCAGGCCGGCGCCGGCCGCGCCGATGTCCGTGCCGCCGACGTAATCGAACGTGGTTGTGTCGTTCGGACCGGCCTTCTGGAACTGCAGGTCCTGGAACGCGAACTCGACTCCGAGCTCCAGCGAGTTCTCCATCGTCACTTCCAGGATCAGCACCTGGATCATGACTTGCGGCGGCGGCTGATCCAGCTGGCGCAGCACATCCATCACCTGGCTTTCCACGCGCGGGCTGACGCTGAAAATGATCCGGTTCGCATCCTCGTTGTGGACCGCCAGAATCTCGTAGTCCTGCTTGCGTATCTTCGAGATGTCGTCGCCCAGCTCGTCAACCCGGCCTTTCTCGGCGTCGCTGAATTCCTTCATCGATTCGGCCAGCTTCTCGGCCACGATGTTCCGCGGCGAATAAACGAACGTCTTGCGGTCCTCGATCGGGCGCAGGTCGAGATTCGAAATCACCTGCTCGACCAGGTCGAGATAGCCGGGCGTGCCCGCGGCGATGACCGAGTTGGTGCGGGCATCGAAGGTGAAGTTCACATCCTGCCGGCCGCCGCCGGGGCCGCCTTCCAGCGTGAGCTGCCGTTCCTGCTGATCCTGCTGCCGGCCGCCGCCGGTGGTGGTGCGGCCGCCGGCCGTGCCGCCCTGGCCGGCCTGGAAGAGCTTTTCCAGCGTATCGACCATCTTCTCCGCGTCGGAGTTGCGCAGCGCGAAAACCTTGATCTTGGCCGAACCGGGCGGAACGTCCACCGCTGCCACCAGCGATTCCATCAGTGACATGCTGTCCGGCGGCGCGGTAATCACCAGCGAATTAGTCCGGACATCGGCGATCACAATCACCTCGTCGCGCATCGCCTTGAGCGTCTGCATGCCGACTTCCGGGCGCATCGCCTGGAAGATCAGCATCACTTGCCGAGACTTGTCCTGGTTCTGGCCGCCGCCGCCGGTGCGCCCGCCGCCCGTCCCGCTTCCACCGACCGAGCCGCCCTGGCCTTCCAAAATGTTGGTCAGCAGCTCGCCGGCGTCTTGGGCGCTGGCCTGCTCGAGCTTGAAGAGCTTCACGACCGCGCCGCTGCCGGGCGTCGTGTTGGAAAGCTGCGTGACGATCGAGGCGATGTCGTCGAGCATGGCCGGCGGGCCGAAGGCGATCACGGAATTCGTCGTCGCGTCGAACTTGACGGCGACGTCACTCTGCGACGAGCCGCCGCTCGTTCCGCCGCCGGACGCACGGGCCTTGAACAGCTCGTCCACCGTCTTCGAGATTTCCTCCGCCGAGCCGCGCGTGAGCGGGATGATCCGCGTCATGGCGCCGATCTGGTTGGGCTGATCCAGCAGCTCGACCCAGCGTTCCAACATGACCATGTCTTCGTGGGAAGCGGCCATCAGCAGGCTCTGCGAAACACTGTCGGCGGCGATGTGAATCGGCGTGCCCTGCAGCTTCGAGTCGGTCTGTTTCAGCGCCTTCTCAACCATGTCTTTCAAGAGCGTCGCAATATTGCCGGCGCTGTTGAGCTTGATCGGGCGGATGCGGAACTCAACCGTCGGGGCGAACGCCTGATCCAGGTTGGTCAGCAGCCCCTCGGCTTCGTCCAGAAACGAACGCGAGCCGGTCATCACCAGCGAATTGCTGCGCGTGTCGGCGAAAACCGAAAGCGTGTCCTTCGGATCTCCGCTGGGGTCGGCCTCTTTCTTCTTGGTGAAGAGCTCCTGCAACATGCCGGCCAGCTTGGCCGCGTCGGCAAAATTCAGCTTGCGGAAAGCGATATCGACGACGCGGTAATTCTCCGCCCCGTCCAGCTCCAGCACGACTTTCTCGACGAAGTCGTAAATATCGTCGGCGGCGAGCACGATGAGCGAGTTCGAGCGGTCGTCGGGGATGATGAGGGCGCTGTCGCGGGCCTTGTTCTGATCGGCGCCCAGCGACGTGGCGCGCTTGTCGAGCAGGTCCGTCAGCTTCTTTTCCATCGCCGTCGCCTGGCCGTTCTTGAGCTTGATGACCTGCGCCCGCACGCCCAGTTCCTGCGACGGCTTGTCGAGCTCTTTCACCAGCCCCGCGGCCAGCAGCACCGCGTCCTTGCGGCCGATGACGACCACCGTGTTGGTCCGCTGGTCGCTCGAAATCGACACGTTGTATGGAAGCCCGCGCGAGGCCAGACCTTCGGGAACCGGAGGTAGAACGCCTTTTTCAATCGCGCCCGTGCCTTCGCTGGGACGCTTCAGCGCCTCCCTGCCCTTTTCGAACACTTCCTTGAGCAGATCGGCGATCTTCTTGGCCTCGGCGTGAGCCAGCGCGAACGCGCGCACGTCCGTGTCTTCGCCCAAAGGCAGCGAGTCGAACACCTTCACGATCGCCTTCAGCGATTCGTTGTTGTCGGAGGTCGAATAGATGATCAGCGAGTTAGTGCCCTTCTCCGGCACGATGCGGATCGGCTTTTCGAGGTCAAGCGCGGGCAGTTCAGTGCCGTCGGCCAGCGTCAGCTTCAGGCGCCGAACGCTGAGCCTGCTGGCCCGGCGCGTGCCGCCGGTCACGCCCGCGCCGCCGGTCACGCCCGCGCCGCCGGTCCCGCCCACGCCGCCGGACAGGGCGCCTTCGCGGGCGGCGTCTTGCTCGGCCTTGATCATGTCATTGAGCACCTTGGCGACGTCTTCGGCCTTGGCGTTGGTCAGGCCGAGGATGACCGCTTCGCTCGACACGAACTTGTTGGGCGCGCTGGGGGGGATTTCGACGTCGATCGACTCGATCATCCGCTCGATTTCCGAGATGTCCGAGGGCGTCCCGATCAGGATCAGGCTGTTGGACCGCTCGTCGGGCTCGATCGTCGGCTGCACGTCCGGCGGCACATCTCGGATGTCCATGAGCTTCCTTAGCATCGGCGTCAGCATGGCCGCCGCGTCCGATGCACGGATGTTGTCGAGGCGGATGCTCTTGAAGTCCGTCGGCCCGGTGTCCACATCCAGCCGCTCGATCAGCTCGCGGATAATCGCCATGTACTGCTCGGAAGCGGAGACGATCAGCGAGTTGCTGCGGGCCTCGGCGTTGATGCTGAAGCGCTCGGCCGGGCCGGGTTGCGCCGTGGTCGCCTGAATGCGAGAACTGATGACCTGCTCGATCAGCGGCTGAAGCGCGGTCGCCTTGGCCTTCTCCAGCGTGAAGATTTCAATCTGCGCCTGCGGCGCGGAGGCTTCCATCAGGGCCAGCAGGCGCTCGATGAAGTCCAAATCCTGTTCGTCGCCGGTGACGACGATGCGATGCGCATCGACCGGCGACGAAACCACATTGCCCTTGAGCGAGCCGCTGATGCCGGTCAGGTCCACCGGCTGCGTCTCGGCGCCCTCCTCGTTCGGCAGGTCGCGAACCAGCACGGACGCGCGGTCCGGCTGAGCGCCGGCCGGCGGACGACCGGCCGTCGGAGGGCTCGCGGGGGCCGGTTTTGCTGCGGGCGGCCTGGCGGCCGGCTGCTTTTCAGCGGGCTGTGCGCCCTGCGGGCGGGCGGTGGGCTTGTCGGCGGGTCTCTCCGCCGGCTTGGCCGCGGGTTTTTCGGTCGGCTGGGCCGGGACGGCGTCAGTGCGCCGCGGGCGCGGGGCGGCCGGGCGCGACTGGGCGCCGCGATCCTGCTCGGCTTCGGTCGCGGGTTCTTCGTTCATCACGAAGCGCGTACGATGCGTCTTGGCTCGCGCCTCGCCTCGCAAGGCGTAGACGACCGGCGAAATCGGCGATTCGTCAAGAAGCGGCCGCAACCACGTCGTCGGAACGCGCGGCATACCAGAGGTCGACGGCGACGAAAGCCGCAGCGCCGACTCGTGCGTGGCCGCGCGGACGACGGGGTGATGCCCGATCAATGAGATCGGCCGCGGGCCGTCGATTAGCTCGTCCACGGCGTCCTGCATGACGCCGCCGGCCAGCGCGGGCATGAGCGGCATCAGCGCGATCACGCTTCCGGCGAGCGCGCGTAGCGTCGGACCTCCGCGTCCGACGGTGTGCCGCGAGCTGCGATCCGCCGTCGGACACAGAGGTCCGACGCTAGAGGCGTCGGCGGTCGCCGTCGGACACAGAGGTCCGACGCTACGGTCGTGTTCCCGCAGCCAATCGATGGAAGCCCCGCCACCGCCGGGTTGTGGGCGCGGGTTGCCGCCGGGGCGGTTGCCACCGCCGGTGGGGCGATTCCCGCCGCCGCGGTTGCCGCCCGGCTGAGCGGGCTGGCGCTGCGGCGAGCGCGGGGGATTGACCGCGGGCGTGGAGCGCGGGCTGCTGCTGCGCGGCGCGCCGCTGGTGGGAATCGCGCCGCGCGAGCCGGAGGAGCCGCTGCTTCCCTTGCGGCGCATGAGCGCGTCGATCGCCTCCTGCGCGTCCTGCGAATTCAGGTTCTTGAGCTGAAGGATCCGTGTGACCATCGTGTCCGTGCGCACTTCCTTGAGCTGGTTCACGACCGCCTCCACTGTGCCGAACATGGCCGGCTCGGCGTACACCATCAATGCGTTCGCATATTCATCCGCGCCGATCGCCACCTGCCGCATCGGCCGGCCGGTGGTCTCCGCGATGTTCCGCTCGCCCGCATTGACGAGCCGCTCGACCGTCTGCGCGAGCGTGAGCGCATCCTGCGCCCGCGGAACCGGAATAATCTTGACCTGCGCCGCCGCATAATCGGGGCTGTCGAACTGCTGCACAAGCGCCTCGACCTCGGCAATCTGCGAGCGCGAGCCGCGGACGATAATCGTGTTGCCGGCGTCGTTGGGGATCAGTTGCGGTCCCTTGCGCTCGGCGCCGATGCTGCGGCCGCCGGCGCCGGGCCGAGACTCGCCGCCCGTGTCGCTGACGAACTGCGAGATGAAGCTGACCACCTGCGACGGCTCGACGTTCTGCACCGGCACCGTCGCGATCTGCCGAGAGGCGTTGATGCTGCCTTCAAGCTGGTCGATCACGGCGGTCTCGATCGTCTCAATGTCGCGCGGCCGCCCAAACACCATGACCGAATTCGTCGCCGGATCGGCCGAGGCCGAGATGTTCATGACGCGGCTGCCGCTCGTGCCCGGCGCGCCCGGGAAGCCCATCATTCCGAACCCGCGACGCCCGCCGACCCCGCCGCCGCCCTGCGGCTGGCCGCGCGTCGCCGACGCCGCGGACGGACCGGCCGCAAAGTTGTTGATCGCGTCCGCAACGGTCTGCGCGTCCGCCTTGTCCAAGACGAAGATGCGAAACTCGTTCTGCTGGTCCGCCGGAGTCTCCACGTCCCAGACGTTGAGAATCGACTCTACGAACACGAATGACTCCTGCGAACCGACCACGGTCACGCTGTTGGTCCGCGGATCGGCCACCGCCACCGGCGGATCAAACGTCAGCCCGCCGCCCCCGCCTCCGCCCCCCTGCCCGACGCCGCGTCCAACGCCGAGCATCGACCGCGTCGCAATGTACTGCTGCATCGCCTCCGCGACCTTCGCGACAATCTCCTCGGCGTTCGCGTACTTCACATCGAAGCGCTTGATCATCAGGTCCTTGCTCGGCTGATCCAGCGCGACAACCAGGTCCTCGATCTGTTCGTACATCGCCTCGGGCGAACGAACCAGCAGCTTCTTGGCCGCGTCGTCGCCGATGATCACGACGCGGTTCGAGCTCGTCGAACCGCCCACGCCACGCCGTCCGCCGCCGCCGGGCATGCCGCCGCCAGCCGCCGCGCTCGTGCCGCCAAAGACCGCGTTGAGCCGATCGGCCAGATCTTCAGCCTTCGCGAACCGCACGCTGATCTCGCGGAACTCGCGCTTGTTCAGCATGTCCAGTTCCGAAACCTTCGCCAGCACAAGCTGCCGCTTGTCCGGCGGGCCATAAACAATGATGGTGTTCGTCGCCGGCTCGGCGGTGATCTTGATCTGCTGACTCTGCGACGCTTCGCCGCCGCCGCGCGGACCGGCGGCCCGGCCGACTGGTCCGCCGCTGCCGTAAATGTCATTTACCGCGGAGGCGATGCCGTTGGCGTCGCCGTACTGGCACACGTAGGTCTCGGCCTCGGCGATGGCGCCCTCGATGTCGAGAGTGCGAATCTGGGCCGTGACCTTCTCCACGTCCTTGTTCTCGCAAGTGAAAATGACCGTGTTGGCGCGCGGATCGCCGCTGATCGTGACCGGCCCCATCGCCGCGGGCGATGCCCCGCCGCCGCGCGGTCCGCCGCGGCCGCCCCCGCCGCCCGTTCCGCCGAAGATTTCCTGAAGGAGCGGCAGCACGTCATCGACGCGCGCTTTTTCGAGCGCGAAGTGGTGAATGCCGACCACGTCACGGCTTTCCAGCCCTTCAAGCTCGGTGATGACCGTTTCGATCAGCTTCATCACGTCCGGCGGCGCCGAAACAAGAATGGAATTGGTGATGGCGTTCGGCACGACCTCGACCGACTCGACCTTCGCGCCGCCCTCGACGCCCGGCACCGAAATCGCCTGCTGCTGCAGCATCTCCATAAGCTGCGCCTGCTGCGGGTTGCCGGGCTGCGGGCGCTGGCCGCCGCCGGTGCGGCGCTGCTGGACCTTGTTGATGCCCAGGATCGCCTTGATGTTCTCGGAGGTTTCCTGCGCCGCCAGGTTCTTGAGCTGGAACACGCGCACATCGACCTCGCCCGGCGGGATGTCGAGTTCCTTAAGGAGCGTGACGATCTCGGGCAGGTCGGATTCGTCGCACTTGATGATGAGGTAGTCATGTCCGGGGTCGGTGGCGATGCGCAGCCGCTGGCCTTGCTGCTGCTGCTGGCGGCCGCCGCGGCCCTGCTGCTGCTGCGCGCCGGTCATCTGGCGAATTTGCTCCATCAGCCCGCCGCCCTGCTCGCCGTCGCGGGCGTTGCGCCCGCCGCGCTGCTGCTGCTGTTGCTGCTGCTGCATTTGCTGCTGCATCTGCTGCATCTGTTGCGGCGTCATGCCGCCGGGCATGCGGATTTCCCGCTCGTTGAACATGATGTTCAGCACTTCGGCCGCAGCGCTGACGTCGCCATAGCGGAAATGGAAGATGCGGATCACCTGCCCGAGCGTGAGGTCCTCTTCGAGCGTGTCAATCACATTGTTGATGTCGTCCACGTCCTTCTGCGGCCCGACGATGATCACGCTGCCGTCGGGACGGATGACGATGCGCGTCTGCTCCGCAGCGGGCGCCTCGACCGGCTTCGCCGGCTCGGCGGGCGGCGCAGAAGCGGACTTGGCCGCTCCCGCTGGCGGATCGGCGAGGACGTTGTCCACATTGTTGTCGTCGTCAGCCGGTCGCAGATTGCGCGGCCTGGGCCGCGGACCGGGCTGCGCGGCTTTGGGCGCGCCCTGCGGCGCGCCGTCGTCCGCATCACTCGCTTGCGCGTCGTGCTCAGTCAAGGTCCCCGCGCCCTGCGCCCCGCGCCCTGCGCCCTTTTCCTCCGCCATCGCCGCCAGCCGCCGCTCCAGCGCCCCAAACGCCGCCAGAGTCGCATCGGCGTCCGCCAGTTCATACTTCTGAATTCCCGGATTGCTCACCGGCTTGGTCCTGGCGCGCTTCTCCTTCAACGTTCGCGGCTCCTCGCCTTCCTTCCACAACTCGATAATGAGCGAGCTGTCCGTGGGCTGATCGGTCGAGTGCTCGATCGCGATGTTCTTCTTGCGCGCCTGCAGGTAACCCAGCACCTGCTCGGCGTTGCCCTTCAGCTTTCGAACCGCGACCTGCTGCTCGACCTTTGCGGTCGCCTCCACCTGGCGGATCAACGCCTCGACCCGCGCAAACTCATCCGGCCGGCAGCGGACCTTGATGAACTCGCCGTCAAAGTCGGCGTCCAGCTCCGGGCCCCCCTTGGGCGGAAGCATGTCCTCGACATCCAAAGCAATGTCCCACGCGTCGCCGCGCGTGATGTTCACGATGTAGAGCCGGCGGCCGGTCGGGTCGGCCAGCGGGTCGCCACTATCCGGCGGAGCCGCGTCGAGGATTTCAAGATACGCCTCAACCTGCTTCATCCGCCGCTTGTTGGTCGTGACGAGCAGACGTGAGAGGTAGTCGTCGGTCGTGATCGTCACGGCGTCAAAGGGGTTCTTCGACTCGCCCAGCAGCTCCCCAAGCTGCTTAGCTACGTCCTCCGGACTGTTGTGTTTCAACTGGAAGACGCGCAATTCAGGAATGCGCTCGCTGTTGCCCTCCAGGTCCTTGATGTAAGACTCCACCGCCGCCACGTCCTTGGGCAGCCCCTTCACCAGGATCGAATTGCTCGACGCATCCGCCGCGACGATCGCGGCCGAGGCGCTGCCCTTGCCCTGCTTGCCGCTCACCATCTCCTTGATGGTGTTGGCCATTTCCTTGGCGTCGCCCTTTTCGAGCGGAATGATGCGGACCAGCTCTCCCGCCTCGCTCTCGGCGTCCACCAGCGTCACCAGCTCCTGCACCAGCGGCTGGTAGTCTTCCGGCGCAAGCACCAGCAGCCGGTTCAGCGCAGGATCGGAGTTGACGGTGACTGCGATTCGCTTCTGCGCGACGCCTTCGCGCTCGGTGACTTTCGCCTTCAGCATGGCCTCCAGCGGCTGGCGCACCGTGTCCGCGGCGGCGTTCTTCAACGTGTAGGCCTTCGCGACCGACGGCTTGGCCGCATCGCTCTCGATCTTGGCGATCATCGCCTCAACCTGCGGAAACGCATCCTCGGGCGCGATGATCACCAGCGTGTTCGTGGTCGGCTCGGCAAAGGCGCTGGGCTGAAGCTCGCCGCGTTTGGTGTTGCCCTGCTTGCTGCGCAGGAAGAGCTGCACCTGGGCCGCAACCAACGTCGCGTCCATCACCTTCAGCGGATACATCTTCGTCTGCAGTTCGTCCCCGCCGGGCTGGTCGACCTGCTCGACGAACGCCTTGATCTGGGCCAGCTTTTTGGCGGGCGCCTTGACGATGATCTGCCCGTTGCCGACGCTGACAAGCACATCCTGCTTGGCATTGGCTCCGCCCGCGCCGCCCTTCTTGGGGGCGAACATCTGCGTAATCATCGTCTGAAGCTGGTTCAGGTCGTGGAATTCAACGTCGATCGCGACCGGGGCGTCGCTTTCGCCCTGTGCGTTCAGCTCCAGCGCCGCGATCAGCTTGTCAATGGCCTCCTGCTTTTCCGCTGGCGCGCGGACGAGAATGTCCGTTCCGCCGACGACCTCGAAGGTGATTTCGCGGCCCGGCGGCTGGCTGGCGCCCCGGCCGGTCTGCGGCGTGAACTGGTTGCGCAGAATCGTCACGACTTCCGTCGCGTCGGCGTTTTTGAGCGGCACGATGCGCGGGGCGCTGCCGCCCTGGTCGGTCACGTCGAGCTGTGCGATCAGCTCTTCCGCCAGCGGCATCACCATTTTGGGCGCGCTGAGCACGATCTGGTTCAGCCGCGAATCGACGACCACCGCCAGCCGGTCCGCCACCGCCTGCCCCTGCTTGCGGGCGATCTGGGCGGGAAGAATCTGCTTGAGCTGCTCGGCGATGTAGGTCGCCTCGGCATTGTTGACCGGGATGAACTTCTGCTCGACGACGAGCTGCTCGGTCTCGGATGAGAAACGCTCCACCAGCCCCTTCACTTCGTCGAGCGTGTCTTTCGGAATGGTGTAGATCAGCATCTCGGTCAGGCGGTTGGCGGCGAACTTGAAGCGCTGCTTGTCCGACCGCGCCGGGCGTGTGTCGAAGACCGCCTGCAACTGCTGCGCCAACGCCTCCACGTCCATTCCTGGCAGCTTCAGCATCTCGGTCACGAACGGACTTTGGGCGGTGTGATACAGATCCTCATATTCCTTCATCAGGCGATCCGCCTCTTCGAGCAGATCACGCGTGCAGGTGACGAGGATGGTCTCGGTGTTCGGGTCAGGGTCAAACTTGCATGCGCTGTTCTGACTGGTGCGCGGCCGGGAGGCGAACGCGGCGGTCAGGCGCGTGGCGATGGCCTGCACGTCGGCCCCCGGCAGCTTCACGTTCTTCATCACGACTTCGGCCCCGCCGGCGGTGTCGGCCTGGGCGATGAATTCGTCAATCTGGGTGATCTTCTCGGCGGGCGCTTCCACCGCGAGCTGGTTGCCCACCGGAGCCGCCTTGATCTGGGTGCCGCTGGGCGCGCCGCGGAAGCTGGCGCCGCCTCCGCCACCGCTGCTGAAAAACTGCGTCAGCGCCGTCGCGACCGCGGTCGGCTGGGCGTTCTTGAGCGTGTAGAACTTCTTGACCGGCTGTTTCTCGCCGATGCTGGCGTCGTAGTCGCGCGCGAATTTCTCGATCTTGGCCAGCGTGGCGGGCTCGGCCTGAATGATGAGTGAGTTTGTCGCCGGCTCGGGGTTGATCACCACCTGTGAGCCGCCGCCCTGGACACCGCGCTGGGCGCGCCCGCCGCCGCCGCCGAACATCTGCTGCGCCTGCCCCGCCACGTTGGCAGCGTCGGCGTACTTGAGCGCCAGGATGACGATGCGGTCAGTGTCTTCGATATCCAACGAGCCGATCAGCCCGTCGATCTCGTCGAGCGCCGGCTTGACGCCCTGCACGTAGATATTGTTCCCCTCGGGCATCACCAGCACGGCCTGCTGACCCAGCGTCGGGTGCTTGTAGCGCTGGTACATCTGCGTCAAGAGGTTCGCGATCGACGCCGCGTTGCCGCGCTCGATGGTGTAGGTCTTGAAGACCGGCGTGTCGGTAAGGGCCCGCTCGTCCCAAGTGCGGATGGTCTCCTCGACCTTTTGCCACTTCTCGTCGGAGCAGATCACGATCAGAAGCTGCGCCTCGTCGAGCGGGATGATCTGGGCGCTGCCCGCCTGCATCGCTCCGGAACGCGCCGCCCCGCCGCCGCGCGGCCCGCGCGGCCGCGGCCCCGCCGGCGACCCCGCCGGCGACTGGTCGTTGAGCATCGACGAGATCGTCTGGGCGACGACGCTGGGCTGAATGTTCTTCAACTCAATCACGTGCCGCGTGCCTTCGTCGAAAGTCACGTCCAGCCGCTCGATGATCTCGGCCAGGTTCACCATGTCCTCGCGCTCCGCCATGACGTGCAGGACGTTGTGCGTGTCGTCCGGCACGACGGTCGGCCGCCGCGCGGCGGGCGTGGCCCCGGCGGTGCTCAGGTTCTGGGCGATCAGGTTGACCTGCTCGTAGATGTCGCTGACCTGCGCGTTCTTCAGCCCGAACGTGCGGAAGTTGACCGGCACCGGGCGGTCGATGTCTTCCAGCATCTTCTTTATGCGATCCTGACCTTCGGCGTTGGCATACACGATCAGCGAATTGGTGCGCGAGTCCGCCGCCAGACGGATCACTTTCTTGGCCTGCTCGAAGACGCCTTCGGCCAGGATTTCCTCCGGCGACGGCTGGCCGCCGGGCGCGATCGGAGTCCCCGGCGGAACCGTTCCGGGCGGCGGGTTGGGTTGCCCCGGGACGGGCCGGGGTCGGGGCGTGAAGCGCGTCTGCTGCAGCGCCTGCTGGCCCTTTTCCTGCGCCAGAATCTGGTCGATGGTGTTCTTCACATCGACGGCGTTGGCGTTCTGCACGACGTAGACGGCCGTCTTGAACTCGCCGATCTCCGGCCGCTTGTCGAAGTCCTTGATGAACTCCTCGACTTCCGTCAGCTTGTCCTTGGTGGCCTTGACGATCAGCGTGTTGGTGCGGACGTCGGCTTTGACGTAGGCCGAGTCATCCTCGGCGCCTGCCGCCATCTGCGTCACCGTGCCGGTGCGCGGGTCGCGCACCACGCGCGGCTGCGCAAAACCGGCCCCGCCGCCAATGCCCAGCACTTCCTTAACGAGCGACTCGATCTGCAGGGCGTTCGTCTGGATCGGGAAGACCTTGGTTTCGCGCGGGTCTTTCGCGTCGAGGTTGATCACGTCGACCAGGTGCAGGAACTTCTTCACGTCCTTCACCAGCGCCGAAAGCTGCAGCATGTTCGTGTTGCCGACCACGCTCATGCGCGTGTAGTCGGGGATGCGCGTGCCGAAGGTGTCGATCAGCTTCTGCGCCGGCACGTCCTTGATGTGCACGTAGACCGTGATGTAGTCCATCTCGCGCAGCGTGGCCTGCTCGAACTTCTCGCGCGACTCGAAGACGTGTTTCACATCCACGTAGCGCGGCAGCTCCGTCAGCGGCAGCACGAAGATGTGGTTCTCCGTTTCGACGAAGCGATAGCCCTGCTCATGCATCAGGAAGTTCAGCTCGTCCAGCGCCTCTTCCTTCGTGAAGCGCTTCGGATTCACGTAGGTCAGCGTGCCGGGAACCGTTACGTCCGTCACCAGCAGCGGCTTGCCCAGCCTTTCGGCGAACTGCTTAATCACGTCCTCCCACTCGGCGTCAGCGAAATTGAACCACTCCGTCTTCCCATCTTCCGCGGGCGGAACCTTCGCCGTCGTCTTCGGCTTCGGACCGCGCGACGGCGCAGCGCCGCCCGGTTGAGCCTCGCCGCCGGCGCCCTCGGGCGTCGCAGTGGTCTCAGTCGTGTTGCCATTCGGCGTCGCGGGCGGCGCGCTCGACTTCGGTCGCGGCTTCAGATACGCCGGCGGCCCGACGAATTCCTCACGCCGCGGACGCGGACGCCCCGGCTGGGCGGACGCCGCCGGCGCTGGGTTGACCGCCGGAGGCGCGGCCGGATCGCTCATGCCCGTGGCCGGGCGGTCGATCGGTGGAATCTCCGCGGGCTGATTCCCCGGCTGCGGATTCGTCGGCGGATTGGCGCCGACCGGCGGATTCACTGCGGGCGGCGGATTCTCCACGGGCGCCTGACCACTACCCGCGTCGGCGGGTGCGGGGTTCACCTTTTCGTCGCGCTTCACGCGCTCCTGCAGCTCCTGAATCTTCTTCATGACCTCCTGCGAGGTCGGGTTCATTTCGCCCGGCGTCACCGGCGCAGGATGGGGCTGTTCCTTGCCCGGCGGGGCAGACGGCGGAGCGAGGCGGGTACGTTGTCCGGGGCGCATCGGAGCGTTCTGCGAGAACGCCGTCGCCGAAAGCGCCAGGCCCAAACCGATGCCTGCCAGACTGAAGTGTCGCCGCGCCATACCTCACCTCTCGAATAAGCCCGCCGAACTGCTCGCGGGAACATCCTGCGAAATCGCGTGTGCGGTCAGCCGGAACCGCTTGACGCGGCTCCGCGCGGGGCGAAATCCCCCGGCACGTTCGCGCACGCGATCTGAGTCGCTCCGTTATACCCGCAATGTTACCGCAGGTGGCAGGCCGCCGCGCCCACTTTCGACGGCCGCAACATGTCATGCAGCCTTGAGTTATGTCAGCCCAACTCGACCACGGGGCGGCCGGCCCCCGACCGGTCTCGTGGCGCCGTCGACACAAACGCACCAGTCCCTGTTCGCCGGTGCTGGTCAGGTTTGGGTGCCGTGCCGACGACCCTTGCGGCGGCGTGGCGCCGGCCGCCGATGTCGGCCCGCCGCTTGTCGCGCCGGGTTCGGAAAGTGCGAACCCCCCGCGTGAGCTAAGCCGATCGAGTCGCCTGCGTTTCTGCATTTGCCGGGACTACGCGTCGCGACCAGCGACCAAGGAGATCGCAAGATGTGGACGAGCCTTCGGAAGAGACTTCAGAAGCGGGTGTTCGCGTTCACCATGCTCGGCGCCGGGCTGCTGGGCCTCAGCGACGCCGACTGCCAGTTCATCGCCGAGAATTTCCAGACAGGCTACGCACTGGGTCAGGCGTACGCGGGCGCGGTTGGGTACTGAGAACGGCGCCGCCGCGGTCGGTGCTGCCCGGTCACGGACAAGCGGAGTACCGCTTGTCCGTGGCACCCGCCGCTTTCCGGCGCCTGCACGCTTGTCCGTGGCACCCGCGCGGAGGCACAAGAACCGCTTGCTTACGCGCGCGGCTCGGACTATGCGCCCCGCGGCCCGCTCAGCCGCCGATCAGCAGTGCCACAAATGGATTGATGTCCAGCACGTTCGTCTGCCCGTCGCCGTCAATATCGCCGTTGAGGATGTTGCAGGTTGGGAACATCGCGGCGTAGCCGGTCGGGTCGATCAGCGCCAGCACAAACGCATTGATGTCGAGCACGTTCGCTTCGCCGTCGCAGTTCATGTCACCCGTGACCATGCCGTTCTGCTGCTGCCAGTAGTCCAGCAGCTCGCGCAGTGCGAGCGGCGGATTCGCCGGCGGCAACTGGCCGGCCTGGTCGTACTGGCTCAGCCCGTGGCAGGAGGTGCACACGCGGATTTCACCGGCGCCAAACGAGAGCCAGTTGCGCTCGCGGACCACCGGCGTTCCGGATGGATCGAGCAACTGCCAGCTCAAGGCGCGGCCGGCCGGCACAAACGCAGCCAGTGAACCGTCAGCGGCGACGCGCACCGTCGCGGGCGGCTCGCCCGGTGTCGCCGGCAGATTGGCGGCCAGGGCGTTCTCGTCGTGCAGATACTGTGCGAGCACGCGCCGTCCGGGCCGCGGCTGATTGTTGTAGGACAGGCCGCGAATCTGATCGCCCTGGACAATCTGAAGACTTTCCACGTCGTAGATCGCGCCCGGGGCGCCGACCGTCTGCGCTCCGCCGCCGGCGACCCGCAGGTTGAACGGCTGCTGAAGATCGAAGTCGTCGCGCGTCGTGACATTGCGCGACACGATCAGCGCCAGCTCATTCGCGACCAGGTAGTCCTGCAGGGCTGCGACGCCCACGCCTGCCTCGGCGAAGACCTGCGCTTCGACCGACGGCAGCGGCGTGACTCGGCGCTGCGGGCGCGGCCGCGGGCGGACTTCCACGGCCTGCCACTGCCAGAGCGGGCCGGAGTAGCTCACGAGCACATCGGGGTCCCAGTAGCTGAGCGTCTTGTTGATGGCCGGCGTAAGCGGCGCCAGCGCGCCCCAGTACCCGTTGCCCAGCGGCCCGACCGACTTCAGGCGCAGGTCGTAGCGTGACCCGGGATTGGGACGGCCGCCGGTGTTGGCGTCGGCGCGGGTCTCGGGGGTGTGCGAGGCGATCAGCATGCCGTTCGACAGCATCAGCGGATCGCGGTACAGGCCGGAGTGATTCGGGCCGGGGGTGTCGTCGGGTTGCGACGTATCGCGGTGCGTCACGTACGTGATGCTGATGTGATCGGCGTCGAGCGTGGGCGGCGCGTCGATGCGGACGATCTGCCCGCACGAGTGCGTCTGAAACTCGGGCGCATCAATCGCGAAGAATCGCCCGCCGACGGCCGGGTCTTCCTTCGGCTGGAGCATGTTGATGATCGGTTGCGTGTTGAAGCGCGGCAACTGGCCGTAGAAGTCGATGATGTTGGGGTCGTCATTGAACGCGGCCGGGATATAGCCGTGCAGCTCGTGCCGTCCGAGGTGGTTCAGAATCTCCAGGTCGCTGCCGTCCTCGTTCATCTGCCAGATGAAGAAGTGATTGAACGAGTGCCCGTTCAGGTTGGTGCCGGCCAGCAGGTCCTGGCGGGCGGCGCGCGGCTCGGGGAAGACTTCCGTCCGATTGCCGAAGAGCGGAACCGAGTCCGCGGCTTCGCTGGTCCAGTTGAACGTGCCGTAGGGCAGCGGATTGCCCGGCGGTGTGAGCGCGTCGCTGTCGGCCTGCTGATCGCGCTGCAGATGGTCCCACTGCGTAAAGATCACGCGACCGAAGCTGTCCACGATGGGCGAGAAATCGCCCGACGGCGCGTGGTTGAGCAGCGTCAGGCCTTCCGTCGGGTGCAGCCGCCACAGACCGGTGGTCGTCGGCGCCTCCTCGTACTCATCGAGCTGCGGATAGAGGTGCGCCGAGCCGTCCCGCGGCCGGTCGCTGGTGAAGATGATCGCGTCATCCGTGCCGTAGACCGGGCTGACGTTGTTGGACGCGGCGGGCTGACTTGAGACGCGCGTGATGATCGGCGTATCGGAGGGTCCCAGCCCGGTGATCTCGTAGATCTGCCAATAGAACTCGCTGTAGTCGTACTGCTGCGTCGCCCCGCCTACGACCATGCTGAATACCGCCCGCTGCCCGTCCCAGTGCACGCACGGTTCCCGCACGGCGATGGCGCCGGCGCCCTGGAAACCGCTCACGCCGTAGCCCGCGGCCTGGGTCAGGTTGCGGAGCGTTCCGTCGGGATAGCGAATCCACAAATCGCCGCCGCGGCCGGTCGGCGCCATGTCGCCGCGGTGGTTTCCGAAAACCGAACCGATGGTGATAAAGTCGCCGGGGATCGGCACCTGCGTCACGAAGAGGATCGGGTTTGAGGTCTGAATCTCGCCCGCCGGCGCCGGCATTCCGGTGGCGGAGAGCAAGATCGCAGCCAGCGCGATCGGGTGAATGAAACGCCGTGACGGTGTGGACGAGCGGGTTGTGTGTGTCATGATGCTCCCAAAGCGAGAGATCAGACACAAAGTTCACGCGGAATTCTAAACAAAGGTGACGGGCAGCGACGCTACCCGCCGGCGATGTGCGACACGAAGGGATCGACATCCTGGTCGTCGATCTGTCCGTCGCAGTTGCTGTCGTTGCTGCACAGCAGGTCGCAATCGGGGAATGAGGTCTTGAAGGCATCCGGGCAGCACAGGGCCAGCGCCAGCGCGGCGATGTCTGTGCGATCAACCACGCCGTCGCAATTGGCGTCGTAAGGCGTGCAGGTGCGCTCGTGCGCGTGCACGAGCGGGAAGGTCGGGACGATGGCGGCCGTCATCGGTCGCCGGTCGCGCGGCCGCAGGTGCGACGGCGGGGACCAGAATAGCATCGCGAGGACCGCGGCGGCCGCGGCGGTGGTGGCAAGTCGGGCGAGCGTGCGCTGCACCCGGGCGGCGGTTGGGCGCGTCGGCCCGAGGGCGCGACTACGTGCGGCGCACAGCGAGCAAGTTGCCAGATGGAACCGCTCGCTGAGCGACGCACCACGTGTTGAAGCGGAGAGGCTTACGAGCCTGGGCATGGAAAGGCAGCGCGGCGATCGAGCCTCGCCGGCCCGCGCGTCGTCAAGGCTGTCTGCCTCGGCGAGCGAGCGGATCAGGTGATCGAGGGTTCGGTCGTCCATGCGTATTCCAGCCCAGTCAGGGTTCTACCTCCTCTTATTCGCGGCGGTGCCGCCCGCGCTCGGCAAATCCGGCGGCGAATGTCCGATATTCCCTGGCTGGGCGGTTCCTGACATCGCGGGACGGGCGACATCCGTCCCACCCGACGGGCGAGACGCCCGCCTCACCCGACCAGGGTGCAAACAGCGTGGCTAGCTGCGGCAGCCGGATGCTTCGCTGCGATCCACGCAGGCGGCGATGGTCAGGTCGCCGGCCACGTTCACCGTGGTGCGGCACATGTCGAGAATCCGATCGGCGCCGAGGATGACGCCGATGCCCTCAACCGGCACGTTGACTTGCTGTAGCAAGATTGCGACCAGGGGCAGCGAGCCGCCGGGCACGCCGGCGGTTCCAATGCCGGCCACAATCGCCATGAATGCGACCGTGACCTGCTGTTCCATGGAAAGAGACACACCGAATAGCTGCGCCAGAAAAAGCACGGTGACGCCTTCGAAGAGGGCGGTGCCGTTCTGGTTGGCGGTGGCGCCGACGGTCAGGACGAATCGCGCGGTTTGCGGGCGGATGCGCAGGCGCGTTTCGGCGACGCGCAGCGCGGTCGGCAGGGCCGCGTTCGACGAGCTGGTGGCGAAGGCCGTCAGAATCGCCTCGCTGGCCTGCATGAAGAAGGCAAACGGGCTGCGGCGGGCGAGCGCCGCGAGCGTGACGCCGTACACCACGAGCATTTGAAGCGCCAGGCCGATGACCACCGTCAGCATGTAGGCCAGCAGCGTGCGCAGCACGTCCAGCCCCAGAACGGCCGCGAGGTTGAAGACCAGGGCCGCCACGCCGAGCGGGGCGAGCCGCATGGCCAATGCGATCAGCGTCAGGCAAACGTCGAGCAGCCCTTGCAAAACGTTGATGAGCGGAGCGGCGCGATCGGGTGGGATGAGCGTCAGCGCGGCGCCGAAGATCAGGGCGAAGAACATCACCGCGATCATGCCGCCGCCGGGCGAGCTGCCGTCGATGGCGCCGACCATCTCCTGAAGCGGATTTTTCGGGATGAAGTCGAGCAGGCTGTCGCGGATCGTCCGGGCTTTGCCGGCCTGCTCGACTGTTTTGGACGTGCCGGCGGCGAACTGGCTGCGGAGCTCGTCGCGTTTTTCCGCCGTGAGGCTCGCGCCGGGACGGATCGAGTTGACCAGGGTGATGCCGATGCCAACCGAAATGGTCGACAAGACCAGCGTCAGCAACAGCGTGCGCAGACCGACGCGCCCCAGCCGCCGCATGTCGCCCATTTCCGCGACGCCCAGCACCAGCGCGGCGAAAACCAGCGGGACGACCACCATGAATATCAGCCGGAGGAAGACCTGGCCGATGGGGTACGCGACGTAGTCGGCGATCCACGCCAGAGTGGGGTTGGTTCCACCATCGGCAGCTCGCGGCGCGGCGAGATTTGCTGTCAGGCCGCCGCCGATGCCCAGCAGAAGGGCGATCAGAATTTTCCAATGCAAGGCGATGCGCCGGGGCGCGGCGCTTGGACCGGAATCAGACCGCGGCAGTGGATGGGATGACATGCGGCCAGAGTAATCGACCTTCCAGAACCCCGCACGGGAGTGCGGGGCAAGCCTGCCGCGCCACTTCCGTGGGCGGGTCCTGCCCTCGCGCTAAGGGCGACTCGCAGCGGACGCGGGCGCGGACGCCGGTTGGGGCGGGCGGGGGTCAGTGAAGCCTGGCAAAGCGGCGACGCCGGCGGCGAGTCGCATCAGTTGGACGCGCGTTTCGGCCGCGTCGCGGCGCGCCGGCGATGGCCGCTCCAGGTCGGAGTCATGCTCCAGCCGGGCGGCGAGGATCGCGGCGAGGAGGCCGGCGTCATCCACGAGGGAGCGAGAAGCGTCGGTCAGCCCGGCGTACTGCTCGGGCGCGGCCGCCCAGTCGACAAGCGTTCGTCCGTCGAAGCGGCGCGCGCGGAGCTCGCCCTCCGCCGATTGCAGAAGCGCGACCAGCGCGTCGCGCTCCACGGGCGTGACGATTCGCAACCTGAAGCCGCGGTGGGCGTGGTAGGCGCTGGTCGCTTCCCGCAGGCGGGTTTGGGCGATCAACTCGGCCAAGCTGATGCCGCGAGACCGGCGGGTCAGGTCCGAGAGAGCCGCGAGAGCGGGCACGTCGGCGGCCGCGACGGCCCGTTGAAGGGCGCGCAGAGCGGCGGGGAGGTCGTCGTCGTTGATAAGCTCGAACGCTTCGCGGAGCATTTGTTCGCGCTGCTCGTCCGTCGTCGCCGGGCGAGTTGTCAGCGCCGCGGACGAAGGCTGAGACTCCGCGGGTTGAGGCGGGCAGTGGCGTGTCGCGGCGGGGAACGCGAGAATGCCCGCCGGCCCGGCGACGAGGATCAGGAAGATTGCCACACGGCCATTGTAGTAGCCGGCGGCTGCCGCGGCGCCGAAACGTGCACTGAGTTGAGTGATTCGTGGCGAACCAGCGTGTGAATTTGCAGAAGCGCTTGCGCGTCGGGTTGATCGCGACGCCCGATCTGGCGGCCCCTCTGGCCGAGGCGGTGCAGGCGGTCGAGAGGTTTGAGCTTGCGGCGCAGGCGGGCGTTGCGCGCGGCGAGGCGCTGCCGCACGTTGAGCACTTCGACGACACGCGCGTGATGATCGCACAGGCGAGCATCGACGCGGTGATCGTCGCGGCGGGGACGCGTGTGGCGGTGGAACTGGCGGAAGTCGCCGCCGCGAAGGGCTTGCATGTCTGGCGCACACCGCCCTTGGCGCGGACCTTCGCCGAGGCAGTCGAGATTCTGAAGCGGCAGGCGCCGCGGCCGACGGCGTATCGACTGAGCTCATGGTGGGAATCGGTCTCGACGCCGATCGTGGATGCGATTGCCAGACTCGACGGCTTCAAGCCGCTTTTCTCGGAAATTCAGGTGGCCAGCGAGGGGCCGACGCTGCAATCATGGAAGGCCAGCGCGGTGGACGCCGCGGGCGGCACGCTGGCGGAAGCAGCGTACGCGATGCTGGAGACGCTGGTCGGGCTGCGCGGCCTCCCGGAGAGCGTGAGCGGCGCGGTGGCGCGCTCGCGCCGCAGACCGGCCGCCCAGGGGCGCGAAACCGAAGACACGGCGGCGGCGATTCTGCGCTACCAGGGAGGCGGCGTGGCGCTCGTTCGCAGCACCTGGGATATTCCGCCGTTCGCGGCGCGGACGCTGCATCACGGCGCCGAATGCAGCGTGGAGCTGACGCCGGATGCGCTGCGCGTGCTCGATGCGGGCGGCGGCGAGCAGGTCGTGACGGCGCTGCCGGGGCATGACTGGGCGGAGGAGATGCAGCGATTTTCAGAAGCCTGCCAGGCGCCGCCGGGCAACGGAGCCCGGCCGGACCTTGAGCATCATCTCTGTGTGCTGGCGCTGATTGAAGCGGTTTACTTGTCGGCCCGGACGGGGCACCCGGAGTCGCCGCGGAAATTCTACGAGGTGCAGGGGCGGCCCGAGCCGCCGGCATGACGGGCGAGTTTCGGGCGATCCGCGGTGTGTTGGTTGCAGCGACGATGCTCAGCGCGTGCGCGGGGTGCCTGCCGCCTCTTTCGGCCGGTCCGAGCGTCTGGATTGTGGATGGACGCGAGGATGCGTCCGGCGACGTGCAGCCGTCATTTGAGAACAGCATTTACTCGGCGACGCGCGGCGAGATTCGGCTGGCCGCCGCGGTCAACGAGACGGTGGCGTTCCAGATTGCGATCAGTTCGACTACCACGGGCGAGGCGCCGTTAGAGCTGACGTTCAGCGACCTGGTGGGTGACGGCGGGCGACTGTCGGCGGCGAGCGCCATTCACGCTTACCGCGTGCAGAGCGTCCGCGTGCGGCGCTTTCCGGCGTGGTATCCGCAACACACGGGGCGCGCGGCGTGGCCGGCATCATTTCCCGACATTCTGGTCCCGTGGAACTCTCCGCGCGGAGGCGGGCCGATCCGGCTCGGCAGCGGGCAGCGCGAACTCGTGTGGATCGATGTGTGTGCGCCGCCGACCACGCCGCCGGGCGAATACAGCGCCAGCGTCGAGCTGCGCGGCGACGCCGCGGTGTTTCGCGGTCTGCTGAAGCTGCGCGTTCTGCCAATCGCGCTGCCGGGCGAGCCAAGCCTGACGGTCGTCACGCGCGTGGATCCACGGGATCTCTTGTCGGCGCACCTGCGCTGGCCGCTGGAACCGGCCGAGCAGACGCGGCTGCTGCCTTCGGCGCCGAGTCACCAGGCGGCGATCCAGCTTGTATCCGCGTCAATGCGGCTGCTGCACGAACATCGCATGTCGCCGGTCCTTTGGGCTGCGTTTCCGAAGTACCGCCCGACCGGCGATCGGCAGGTCGAAATCGCGTGGGAAGAGTATGACGCCCTCGTCAGCGGATTCGTCGACGGGCGCGCCTACGCCGACCGCGCTCGCCCCGGACTTTGGCCGATTCCGGCGAGCATCAATTATCCGCCCGCCGCGGCCAACGGCGGAATCGAAGCGCCGCGCTACGCCGCACTGCTGGGTTCATACCTCGCCGAGTGCCGACGGCACTTCGCCGACCGCGGCTGGCTGGAGCAGGCAGTCTTCCGTCCGCTGCCGCCGGGAGCTGTTTCGACTGCCGCGGTAGGGCGAATGGCGCGCTTGGGGGCGATTGTCCGGCAGAGCGAGGCGGATGTGCCGATCCTGGCGCACCTGCCGCCGGCTTCGTTGCGCGTGCTTGGCGATCAGTCGTCGCCGGCGATCGACCTTCCGGACGTGGACCTGTGGGCGATGCGGGGCATGTGGTTTCAACCGGAAGTGGTCAGGCAACAGCAGCAACTGGGGAAGCAGGCGTGGCTTTTGCCCGACCAGCCCCCGTACAGCCCGAGCCTGAGCGTGGCCGGGTTGCCGGTCGACGCCGAGGCGCTCGGCTGGCTGGCGTGGCGCTATGGTCTGGACGGGTTGTGGATCGAGGACGCGGCGGAATTCGGCGGCGGCGGCTGGAAGCCGGAGAATGAGGCAAACGCCGAGTCGTCCGCGCTGATCTACCCCGGCGAACCGTTCGGACTCTTCGACCAACCGGTGCCGTCGATTCGGCTGAAGCGGCTGCGCAGCGCGGTGCAGGCGTATGAGCTGCTCCGGCTTCTGGATCGGGCGGGAAAAGAGCTGATGGCGCGGACGCTGGCAGAGCAAGCGGTGAGCTGGGCGGGCACGGATGCCTGCGTGGATCACCTGCTTCACACGCGCGAGGCCGGCTGGCCGGCGGATGCATCGGCGCTGGCGCTGGCGCGCGAGCTGGTCGTGCAGGAGCTCACGAGCACCTTCGGCGGCGACAGCGCGGATTCACGGCAGATTTCAAACCTGACGCGCTGGGCCCTGACAATGAACCGCGCGCAGCGCGTGCGGGCCGAGGTGCGCGGCGTGCGGCTGCAAAGCGGCGGCGGCGGCGAGATGCGCGCCGTGGCGTTCTGCGACGTGACGAATCTGACCAGCCGGCTGATCTCCGGGAAGTGGACGCTGCCGTCGCCGCCGCTCGGCTGGCGGATGCTGCGCGAGCCGGTTGTCTCTGTTCCGGCGGGCGGGCGGCGCGCGACGGCGGTCGAGTTTTCGCTGGCTGGGTTAAGTGCGAACATCGACGGCGTGTTTGACGTGGAGCTCGTGTTCGAGGCGGACGGGGGGAGCGGCGCCGGGCTGTTTCCGGCCCCGGCGCGGCTGGCGCTGGCCTTGTGTCCGCGGAGCGGCGCCGCGCCGCGCATCGACGGCGACCTAGCGGATTGGGGGCTGGCGTCGAGCAATGCAGCGGGTGATTTTCGGCTGGTTCGCGGACGCCGCGGGGCGGCGCTGGCCGGGCGCGGCGCGCCGACGCGCGCGTCGCGGGCGTTTTTCTCAATGGACGCGGATTCGCTGCACGTGGCGGTGCGCTGCGAGCTGGCGGCGGGCGAGAAGCCGGTCTGGAGCGCGAGCAACACCGTGCCGATCGACGGCGCGATACCGTGGGGGCAGGACGTCGTCGAAATCCTGCTCTGTCCGCGCGCCGCGGCGCAGGGCTCGTCAAGCGAGATCTACTGCCTGCAGGTCAAGCCCAGCGGATTGCTCTGCGCGCGGCGCGGCTGCCGGACGGAGCCGCCGATCGGGGCGTCCGAGCCGTGGCTGTGCAATGCGACGGTGGCGGTGACGGTGCAGCCGACCGTGTGGACGGTCGAGCTGTCGCTGCCGCTGTCGGCGCTGGATGGGTCGGCGTGGAGCACGCGCGTCTGGGGCTGCAATGTCACCCGGCTCGACGCGGCGCGCGGGGAGTATTCGTCATGGTCGGGGGCGCAGGGGGACTGCTATCGGCCGGAGCTCCTGGGGAATCTGGTGGTCTCGCCGCCGTGAGGCGCGCCGATCAGGAAAATACTTCCGCGGCGAGGCCCAGCTCGCGTACGCGAGCCGCGATGAGTTCCAGCTCAGGCTCCGCGAGCGGCGATGCGCGCGGCGATGCAACGCGGCGCGCGACGGTGTACACCTGCACCAACCGAATCGACGCGCCGGCGGCGAGCAGATCGCGCAGGCGGCTGACGTAGGCCTCGATCTCCGCGCGGCCCGGACCGGCCCCGTCCAGCATCATGAAGAGCGACTGAATCACGATTGGCCGAATTCGGGCGGCCGCCAGGATATTGTCGAGGACGTGTTGCAGCGTCGTGTTGGGTCGATTGACTTCGCGAAAATACGCTTCGGTGCCGGCGTCAAGCTTGGCCCAGACTTCGCCACAGTGGTCATCGAGAAACGCCAGCGTCGCCGCCACCGCGGGGCGGGTCAGATAGCACGCATCGGTGATAACGACGATCTTCACGTCCGGCAGCCGGGCGTCCGAGAGGCGCTTCGCCACGAGCCGGGCAGCGGCGTTGAAGAGCGGAGATGCGGTCGGTTCGCCGTCGCCTGAGAACGCCACATCGTTCAGCCGCCGATACGCGGCCGGAACGCCGCGAAACTCCGGTTCATCGAAGAGCGCCTCCCGGCGGTCGAGCAACCAACGAAGCTCGGTGTCCAGTCGCTCGAGATCGACGTCGCCAACCGGGGGAGTGATGGTTCGGTCGACCGAGCAGTAGAGGCAATCGAAGTTGCACGCGCCGTCTGGATTGAGGTTTATACCGATGCTTAAGCCCTTGCTGCGGCGCGAGATAACCGGATAGGCATAGAAAAAGTCGCGCCAACGACGCGGGTGAAAGGCAAACGCAACCTGGAGGGGATTTGGCATCGTCTCGGGCCTTGGCCGCCGATGGAACGCTGACGACCGTCGCCACATGCGGCAGATTACCCGATTTTTTTTCGACCGGGGAATAGGCCGCCGAGCGTCTGGGTTTGCGTATGGTGATAAGCTCCTCCATGTGGTGTGGAGAGGGGCTGGCAAGATGATGTTCGGCTCGCCCTTCTTGCCAGTCAAAACCGGCTCGCCCCCCGAAACGGGGGCGAGCTTTTTTTTGTCGTCCTCACCCGTTGTGTCTCGCCCGTTGTTGAGGGGAGCATCGGCGTCCCGCCGGTGCGCACCTGCGGCGGGCGCTCGGTCGCGCTTCGCGTTCTCAAATGTGGCACCGACTCGCGCAGGTAGCTGAATTAGCGAAGCGTCTGCGCCTCAACCGACAGCACCGCCGGCAGATCGCGCACGATTGCCATCCATGTCTCGCCCCCATCCGCTGACGCATAAACCTGCCCGCCGGTGGTTCCAAAGTAGACGCCGCACTCGTCGAGTGTGTCCACCGACATCGCGCCGCGCAGAATGTTCACATAGCAGTCTCCCTGCGGCAGGCCGCGCGTCATCGGCTCCCACTCGTTGCCGCCGACGCGGCTGCGATAGACGCGCAGCTTTCCATCCGGCGGGTAGTGCAGCGAGTCGCTGAGAATCGGCACGACGTAGACCGTCTCCGGCTGGTGTGCGTGCACCGCAATCGGAAATCCAAAATCGCTCGGCAGATTGCCGCTGATTTTCCGCCAGTTCTCACCCGCGTCATCACTGCGGCAGACGTTCCAGTGAAGCTGCATGAAGAGCGTTTCGGGCCGGGCCGGGTTCATCGCGATGCGGTGGACGCAGAAGCCGACCTCCGGCGTCGGCTCGGGCAGGTATTTTGATGAAAGCCCGCGGTTGATCGGCCGCCAGGTTCTGCCGGCGTCGTCCGTGCGGAAGACGCCGGCGGCGGAAATAGCGACGTACATACGGCCGGGGTTCTTCGGGTCCTGCACGATCGTGTGAACGCCCATTCCGCCGGCCCCCGGCTGCCAGCGCGGGCCGGACTCATGACCGCGCAGTCCGGCCAGCTCGTGCCAGGATTTCCCCCCGTCCGTCGAGCGAAAAATGGCTGCGTCCTCCACGCCGGCGTAGACCGTGTTCGGGTCAGACAGTGACGGCTCGACGTGCCAGACTCGCTTGAACTCCCACGGATGCTGAGTTCCGTCGTACCACTGGTGCGTCCCGACCGGCTTGCCGGTGGCGGGGCTGTCGTCATACACGAACTTGTTGCTTTCACCCATGGGCATGCCGTCCGGCGTGGTGGTCGGCGCGCCCGGCGGCGTGCCGGGCTGTTCCCATGTCTTTCCGCCGTCGCGGGAACGCTGGATGATCTGGCCGAACCAGCCGCTTGTCTGCGAGGCGTAGACGCGGTTGGGATCGGCGGCCGAACCCTTGATGTGATAAATCTCCCAGCCGGCGAAGTGCGGCCCGCTTACTGACCAGCGTTTTCGCTGACCGTCCGACGTCAGAATGAAGGCGCCTTTCTTCGTGCCGACGAGGACACGGACGCTGCTCATGGCGTGCTCCTGGATGTCAAGAGTCTGCTCGGCCCGAACGAGTGTTCACCGGAAATAATAGAATGGCCCGACAAGACGCGCCATCGGGATGAGCTGTTCATCGGGTGCGTGAAAGTTCTGGCGCGGGCGCAATCCGAGCCCCAAGCGCAAGCGCGCGGGCCTTTGTGCGAGAGTCGTCCAACTCTGGAAATGCCCACGCGCTTGCGCTTGGGGCTCGTTTCCCAGTGGGCCGCGTAGTCGATTCGACTACGCGGCGGGATTTCATGGCCCGTCAAGCGTGAAGACGATCGCGTCCATCCGCCCGAAGCTCCCCTCGCCGGTCGCGACATACGCCAGCACCATCGCGATGTCCGCGCCGCTGCTGCTGATGATCATCTGCTCGGCTTCGCCCGGTCCCTTGGGCTGCGTGACATATTCTCCGATCTTCTCGCCGGCCGAATCGTACGCCTCCATCCGCCCGGTTTCCTCCGTCCCGAAACTCCCGCCGGCGAACATGATGCTCACTTCTCGCGCCGGCGTGACAAAATCGAGCCGCAGCCGGCGGTCGTTGTTGAAAAAGTACACGTTTGCGTGGCCGAAGACTTTGTCGCCGGTCGGGGCGCGGTCCAGTCCGTCGTCATTGGCGGTGACCACGAACAACTCGGCGATCGCGTTGTCATCCAGCGCCGTGCTCAGCACGACGTGCGGGCTGATGTCCGTCAGCTCCGTGCCTTCGGCGTAGGAATCGGGCTCGATGGTGAAGGTACTGCCGTCGTCGACGCTGTTGTCGTTCGTGTTGTCGTTGTCGCTCGTGCCGCCCGCGTCGTCGCCGCTGTCGCTGTCGCCCGCGCTGCCGTCATTGGTCACCGTGCCGTCCCAAATCGGCAGGTCGTCGCCGTCGCCGGCGGTCGCGCCGCTGACCTGGTCGCCGCCGGTTGCCTCATCATTCACGGCGTCAGCCGCCGCGCTCTGATCAGCGGTCGCTGCATCGCCTGCACCGCCTGCGGGGCAGCCGCCGCAAAGCGAGGCCAGGCAAAACGGAATTGCAAGAACCAGCAGAAGTCGGCGCATGGCCCGCTCCCTTCGGTGTTCTTCAAGTAAGCAGGAGGCATCCCCGCGCACGGCAGCGCGTGGCTACCGGAAGGATACAATTCGTGTGTCGGAACGGCGCTGGCCGTTATCGGGCTGTCAGAACGCGAAGGTCAGAACGCGAAGCGCAAGCGAGCTCGGCCGTCGGAAACGCCTGGGCCTTCCAGCCGACGCGCTCGCTCGCGCTTCGCGTTCTGAATCAGAGCCTCGTCTCCTGCGGCTCCGACGCCAGCCGAATCGTCTTGCGCGTCAGATCATGAAACGCCTTGATGTAGCGCACGGTGCGCGAACGGGCGCGCATCACGATCGAGTGCGTCGTCGCGATGTGGCCGTTCACCGTCACTCCCCGCAACATCGCGTTGTCCGTGATGCCCGTGGCGACGAAGACGATTCCGTCGCCCACCGCCAGATCGGTGGTTGAATAGACCCGGCGCATGGCGTCGCTGTAGCCCTGGGACTCCAGCGTCTTACGCTCATTTTCGTCGCGCGGCCACATCCGGGCCAGGATTTCGCCGCCGAGGCACTTGATGGCCGCCGCGGCCAGCACGGCTTCGGGCGAGCCGCCCGTGCCCATGTAGACGTCGATCGGGCTGTCCGGCATGCACGGGCCGATGGCGCCGGCTACGTCGCCGTCGCCGATCAGGCGAATCGACGCGCCGGTGCGGCGGATGTCGTTGACCAGCTTCTCATGCCGCGGACGATCGAGCGTGCAGACGACTAGGTCGCGGACGCGCTTCCCGAGCTTGAGCGCGATCAGCTCCAGATTCTGATCGACGGGGGCGTCGAGCCGGATGGTTCCGGTGCCCTCGCGCACCTTCGGTCCCACCGCGATCTTCTCCATGTACACGCTGGGCACCGCGAGCAGCGCCCGATCTTCGGTCCGTTCCGTCTGGGCCGCGGCCAGCACGCTCAGCGCGCCGGGCAGACCCTTCGACGTGAGCGTCGTGCCGTCGATCGGATCCACGGCGATGCTCAGCGCCGGCGAGCCTTCCTTCCACGTGCCGAGCTGCTCGCCGACAAAAATGCCGGGCGCCTCGTCCTTGATGCCCTCCCCGATCGTGCACGTGCCGCACATGTCCACCAGGTTCAGCATGCCGCGGATGGCGTCGGTCGCCGCGGCGTCAGCCGAAATCTTGTCTCCCTTGCCGATCCAGCGAAACACGTTCAGCGCCGCCGCCTCAGAGGCGCGAACCAGTTCCAGCCCCATCAGTCGTTCCGGCTCCAGGTCCTCGATTGACAGCTTGACCGACATGGCGGATTCCTTCGAGAGTTGGCGACGCGACCGTCGCACGGGCTGCTCTTGTTTCTTCATGCCGGTCCGCAGCATACCGCGCCGGGCGGCGAGGGCGAACCCGGCGCGGCCGCGTTTCGTGAAGAGGGAGTGGCCGATGTTGTTCGCAGACGCCGGGGCCGGGCCGTCTTTCCGAACCCGCCGCGCCAAGCGGCGGGGTGACGACCGGCAGCGAGCGGCGCCTATGAGCCGGGGACGTCACCCCGCCGCTTGGCGCGGCGGGTTCGGACGGAAAAAGCCAGCGGACAGAGAAGCTCCCGGACGGAGAAGCCCGCGGACGGATCTGCCGGCCGAACCTGCCGAAACAGTGGGCGGCGCTATTCCACCGTGATGCGCGGAGGCCCCGGGCGGGAAATCGGCGGGAGCGGAACGCTGCTCGCGCTGGTCGTTCCTGCCGCCGGCGCGTCCGCCACTCCGCCGTGGGCGGCCAGTGCGCCGAGGATGATCGGCAGCAGCCAGGCCCAGTGATCAGCGACGCCGGCTTGCGTCGCCAGTGCACCCAGGCAGGCGACCGCGATCGCGCCGCCCACCAATTCGCGCGACGTGCCGCGGCCGGTTGCGAGCATGAGCGTCGCGAGGCACGTGACCAGCGCGCTTAGAACGCCCAGCGCCAGCGGGCCGTAGTCCAGGTACTTGTCGTAGTTCGCCGCGGAGTTCCGCCATGCGCTCCACGGCGGCTGCCGCGCCGGTTCGGATGCGGCAATGGGCCAGACGAGTTGCTCCAGCATCGTGCGCAGATTCACGCGCAGCCGGCCCGCCGGCGGGAGCTCGCGCAGTGCATCGCGATACGCCGCGTTCAGCAAGCGCCGCGCGTCGGCAGCGGCGCGGATCTGGCGGAAGGGAATGCTCCCGGCGTCCACACCATTGGGAACGACGACGCCGGGTGCAGCGCCGTCCCGGTCACCCACGCTCACCATTTCGGCGTCGAACAGCCCGCGCCACAGGCGCGAGAGCATTGTCGCCGGCGGCGCCGCAGCGGTGTCAAGGCGATCGAGCGTTACCAGCGAGCGGTCGCTACTGCGGGCCGCGAAAGTCGGCGCGAAACCGGCGGCGTTCATTGCGGCATCGGCCCGCGGAAGGGACGGCTGCACGAGGTAATACACCATCGCCAGTTGACCCGCGGCGCCGAGCAGCAGACCCGTCACGCAGCCGACCGTGTGCCAGCCGCGCCGCAGGGCGCTGCCCATCAGAACGGGGATCAGCAGCCACGCCGTCGGCCAGCAGCCGCCGGCGGTCACCGCCGTCGCCGCCGCCATCAGCGGCCCGAGCCGGCCCATGGTCGCGAAAAGCAGCGCCCACGTGCTGAGCACGGCAGGCAGCATGACGTCCGGCCGGGCGAATGTCTCCGCAGCGGCCGGGAAAAGGCAGAAGAGCGTCGCCACGGTGAGGCCGATGGCCGCGGAGTGCAGTCTCCGTCCGAGCAGGTAGAGACCGATGAACTCCAGCACAAAGAGCAGCCCGTTCACGCCGCGAATCGGCCGCTCGTCTTCATACGCCCAATCGGGCGTCGCGGTGACCGATCGCGCCTGTTGCGGCGCATTCGGGAAGACGCGCAGCGCACCAGCGTGAACGGCGTAGAGCAGAGGGGCGCGGCCGTCGGCGCCTTCGATCTCGCCGTAGGGCAGTTTTCCAGTGTCGAGAAGCGTCAAGCCGCCGATCACACCGTCCTCGGACGCCGCGGACACCGGCGCGGTTGCGATTCGCTGAAACCCGAAAACCAGGCCGACCAGAACCAGCACGAGCATTCCGCCGGCGGCGACGTTGCATTCGTGCGGCTCGACGAAACGCGAGCGCAGCAGCGAGAAGCCGCGCAGCATCCAGTACGCGCACGCGATCGAAAGCAGGAGGTAGGCCCAGGGTTGCCACACCTGCCCCTCCACCGGTCCGGTCACGGTGTTGTCGCGAAGCGGGATGAGCAGGCACATGCCCGCCAGCACCAGCGCGTCGAGATTGCGAATGGTGCGCCACGGCGACGTGCGCAGCAGCAGGACGAGCGCGGCAATCGCCGCCAGCCAGGTTGCCGCCGGGCCGTCAAGATTGAAGGCGAGCAGCGATCCGTCGCGCCGCCCTTCGGGCGACACAGGTGGAGAAGCGGGCAATCCCAACGGAGGATCCGCAGCCGGCAGATTCGCCGGCGGCTGGGCGGTCGCTGGCGCGGCCGGCGGTGGCTCTGCATGCGGCGCGGGTTTCGCAGCCGCAGAAGCGGGCGCGGTGGCCGCCGGCGCCGATGAAGGTGCGTCGCCGGAATCCTGGCCGAAGGCCGGGATTGCCATCAACGGCAGGAGTACCAGCAATACTCGGAGCATCAGGGGCGCCACCATCGGGTCTTCTCCCTTGTACGCCTGCATCGCCGGCCGGTGGCACCGTCGCGAATTCGCACAGCGGCAGCGGCCGCCCGCCGCCGGCGCATCGTAACGTTGGGCCGCGTCACAGACATCTGGTCCCGAATGGAATTCGCTCAAAGCGGCTCGATGTTCGCGAGTTTCAACGAAGCTGCCGCGTTTTTCCGGGCGGGCGGCTTTTCTGTCCGAACCCGCCGCGCCAAGCGGCCGGTTGAGGTGCTAGCGGTGCTCGGAGTCAGTCTTCCACGCGCCGCCGCAAACGCGCCTCGGACGTCACCCCGCCGCTTGGCGCGGCGGGTTCGGACAAACCAGCCGGCTTGCTCGGGTTTCTGGGCAGACCCGCTCGCGGAATGGCACTCAATTTTGTTTTTTCGTCGGGCGCGCCGGTGTACACTTGCAGGGAGTCAGCGGGCCGCCCCTTATTTCTGAGGTTATTATGCGATGTGTTCACCCAATTCGCGCGTGCGCTCTTGCCGTCGTCGCCGGGTTTGCGGTCGGTTCGTCCAGCGCGCACCAGGAGATTCTCGTCGGCCAATCCGCCGCCGGTCAGCTTCGCGTTGAGCCGCCGCACGTGCAGCCGATCCGTCTGCCGCCCTCCAAGATCCCCGGCTTCGACGGTTACGCCACCGGCGAGGTCGGTTTCTCATCCGTCATCACCGACGAGCCGGACGAGGACCTCTACGCGCTGACGACCGGCGACATCGAATTCGTGCTGGTCGACATCGACGCTGGACTGCAGGTGCTCAACGACACCGGCACGGCGTTCATGACCATCGGTGAGGATTTCCACCTCGGTACGCCCTTCTTCGACAGCCACGCCCTGTGGAACGTGCCCGTCGGCGCGCCGGCACAACGATTCGGCGCGAGCGTGTACGTGCGCGACCGGCTCGGAATTCACGCCGACAGCGAGATCGTCCAAATGCTCCTGGCGCCGTTCGTCGCGGGCGACATGAACTGCGACACCGAAGTCAACGTGCTGGACATCAACGCGTTCGTGCTGGCGCTCTTCGATCCGGCGGCGTACGCACTCGCGTACCCGGAGTGCGACTCCCAGCACGCGGATGTGAATGATGACTTTGAGATCAACGTTCTCGACATCAATCCGTTCGTCGCGCTCCTGACCGCACCGTAGCAGTCTGGCGTGCGGCCTTCGGGGCTCGGCAAAAGAAGCCGCGTCAAGCCTACGCGCCCGACGGCATCCCGACCCGGGACTCGCCGTCGTGCACGTCGAAGGGCCGGAGGCCGGTCCCTCAGATTGAGACACTGCCGGCTTCCGGTCGTTTTGGGATTCGCGGTGAGCGTTGGCGCATACTCACTAATATCAGGTTGTGCAGTTCACGTGGAAGGCACCGAATCGCAGCGGTTTGGGGTGTAAGGCGCAGATCAAGAGGCGAGCATGGCTAGTGTTCGGAAGATATTGGTCGCCATCGTCCTGGGCTGGGTCGGCTGCGCCTCGGCGGTGTGGGCCGACACGATCGGGCATGGCGGGTGCGGCTGCGCATCGACCGAGATCGGCGGAGCCAGCCGGGACTTTACCGGGTTCGTTCCGGGGCGCGTCTACGTGACGCACGCCGGGCCGCCCAAGCAGTGCACCAACTTCTGGGGCCACGACGCGATCTGGGAAATGGACCCGGTCAGCGGCAGCGTGACGCGGCTGATCGATCTGGGGGATTGTCGTAGCATGGGCGGCGGCGCGTTCCGTCCGGACGGCGGCGGCCTGCGCGTGGTCCGCGGCCTGAACAACCAGGTCTTGGAGTTCGGGAACGATGGCCAACTAAGCCCGGTGTACGGTTTCAGCGACGGCCTCGTGTATCCGCAGGACGTCGCGTACGACCGCGACGGCAATTTCTTTGTCATGAACTTCACGACGCGCCAAATACTGAAGTTCGCCGACGACAACGGGCCAAGTCAGCATTTTGCGATCGCGGACGGGCCGGGACATCTCACGTTTGCGGCCAGCGGCAACCTCTTTTTCGCTGGCACGAACGAACTCCCGGGCCCGCGCGGGATCATCCGGCGCTATCGGTCGGACGGTTCGTCCGAGGTGTTCGACACGTTCAGCAGTTCTGGGTCGCGGCGATTACGGCGGATTCGTCCGGGAATATCTTCGCGCTCACTGCTGATAATACGGGCACCATCTACAAGTACTCAGCCGAAGACCCAACCACAAGGAACGTGCTGGTGACCGGCCTTGGGAGCTTTTCGGCCGGAGATCTTGCCATGTCACCGGATGGTCTTACGCTCTACCACGGCGCGGGCGGACGACTTTGGGGAATCAACCCGAACACCGGCGCACGTAGCGTTCTCGCGCAGCATCCGGATCCCAACCTGAATATCAGCGGGTTGGCCGTCTACGTACCAGAGCCTGACACACTCGCACCATTGGCATTCGCGTTCGCCGTGGTCTTACACGTCAAGCGACGAAAGGAGGTATTACCCGCAGAACCGCTGAACCGGCCTGCACCGGGATGTAGACAGCGTCTCGGTTAAGCGGAGCGTTCAGCGAATCGTCGCGATCGTAAACTCTGGTCTCACACAAACACACGCAGGAGGCTCTGTTCATGTCACCGATGAATCACACATACTTGATTGGTGTTGCCGCGAGTGCCGTCGTGGCGGTGACGGTTGCGGCGGCGCAGACTTGTTCGCCGGCGACGCAGCCATCTGGCAACGCCAGCCAGATTGGCGAGTGGACAACGAACCAACTCCTCAAGGTTACCGATCCGGAAGAAGGCGATCCGACCTACCAGTGCCAGGGGATTCATGCAGTATTGCTACGATCGGGCAAGGTCTTGATCGGATCCTTGATGGCTAGCCAGATCGACGTTGTGCCCGACGTGGTCATATACGATCCGGTCACGGACGTCGTTAAGAACGTCGGTTGGCCGACGACGGACCACAAGTGGTTTTGTGGATCGCATATCCAGCTCGGAGATGGAACGATCCTGATAACGGGCGGCGGCAGCGATACGGGCGGACGCGACTGCCCCGGCACGTACCAGAACACAATCTACGATCCGGCCGGCACTGAAAGCGACCAGTACGGCGACTTCGGCGTCGGAAGCTGGGTCACAGGGCCGAACGAGGTGTGGCGCATGGACCCGACGGTCGAGGAAAGTACGTGGATCACGCGCCGCTGGTATCCAACAACTGTCTACATGGGCTCAAATAAGGTCGCCGTCATCGATGGTGTCTGCGAGTGCGTCAACTGTGGCGCCAACAACCCGATCAATTGTCTCGACGTTCCAAATGTGGATTGGCCCACGGATCACTTTCCATTCTGCAACGGCAACCCGCGCATCCCGGTGATTCTCGACGTGTCCGATCCCGACCCGCTCGACTGGACATGGACGCCGCTCTACGACGCGCACTATTGTCTACCCACCGACGCCGCAACCTGCCCCGTCGGTCCGGAGGGTACGACGGACAACCCGTACGGCTGGTATCCGCCGTCGCCCTGTCCGGAGGGGCTGAGCAACAACTTCGACCTGAAGTATTACCCGTTCGCCTTCTACCTCAGTTCCGGGCGGCTGGCCATTCCGTCTTCACCCTACGGCGATCAGGACGATCGCCAGGCTCGCCTGCTGCGTCCGTCGCTCGGGGATTGGCTCGTGGACGAAGACGAATTGCCCACGCCGCCAATCATAGGTGGAACCGCCGTGATGGTCGGAAAGGACAAGATCATGCTCGCCGGTGGGGCCACCGGAAGCTGCGCGGAGAACTGCGGCGAAGAGAGCTCGCCCGAGACGATCAGCAAGGCTGCATACCTGCTGGACGCCGGCGCGGCGAACCCGACGTGGACCCAACTGGCCGATATGGAATTTCGCGCGCTGGCACTTCTACCTCGTTCCGCTGCCTTCCGGCCAGAGATATCGAACTGCCGGCCGGTTCGTCGGGTGTCACCGCGGTCCGCCTGATCCGACCCGGCTCGGGCCCGAATATCGCCCCGCCGGGAACGTAACCGCTGCGCTTCGCGCAACGGCATCGTCGAACATAAGCAAAAAAACAACGGCCGGCGGCGCGGGATTCCGCGCCGCCGGCGCGTCATTCTGAACTCGCGATTCGCGATTCGCTACTCGCTACTCGCTACTCGCTTCATCCGCCCGCGAGCAGGGCCACGAACGGATTAATGTCCAGCACCGTGACCATCTGGTCGCCGTCGATGTCGTTGCTGACCAGGTAGTCGCACGCCGGGCTTCCGCCGTGCAGGGCGATCCAGGCCGATTCGCCGGTGATCGCCGCCACGAAGAAGTTGATGTCGAGCACGTTGACGTCGCCGTCGCAGTTCGAGTCGCCGACGATTCCAGCCGGGATGTCGAACGTGATCGATCCGTTGGTCGAATCGACCGTCGCTTCTTCCACCACGGAGAACTGCGGGGCGGGGTTGACCAGAACCAACGTGTTGGCGCGGATGTTCGCCAGGCTGTAGGTGTACGTGCCGGCGGCCGCCGGCGCGGTGAAGGAGCCGGAGGCGAGCGTCACCACGCCGCTATGGCCGATGAGGCTGCTCACATTGATGTCGGTGCCGATGCTCGCGCCCAGGGCATAGCCGAACGTGTTCTGGCTGCCGCCGATCTGTGCGAGGTTCCGCTCGCCGGCGGTTCCGACCTGCGTTCCCGAGTAACCGGTGCCGGGGTTCGAGATGCCCAGCGGCCGGGCAAACTCAGCCATCGGGGCAGGCGCGGCGCCGGCCACCGGCAGGTCGAACAGGTCGGGATTGGCCCCGGCCTGCACCAGGTCGGCCGACAGCAGCGCCAACCCCTGGTTGTCGCCGGTCGAGACGCTGAAGTTGATCGTCCAGTTGACCGTGGCGCCCGGCGAGAGCGTCTGGCCGTCCTGCGGCGACTCGAGCGAAACCGTCACCGTCGCAGCCGCGGCGATCGCCGTCGTCAGAATCGCGGCCGACGTTTTGAAGAGCAGTTGCTTCGTCATTTGCATATCTCCTTTCAAAACGCGCCGCCTAGTTGGGCCCGTTGAAATTGTTCAGGAAAATCGTCACATCCGACGCATCCACGTCGAAATCCTCGTCGTGGTCAAACGTGAACAGGTTCCACGGCAAAAACACCGGACCCGGAGTTCCAGTATACACGCGCTGGAGCTCGGCGAAGTCCAGCAAGTCCTCGTTCCCGTCGCCGTCCACGTCCGAGCCGGTAAACAGGTTCGTCACGACCGCCTCGAAATCCTCGAAGTAGACCGCGGCGTCCGTCGCGCCGTTCTTGGCGAGAATGATCGTCGTGCGCACGCGAGCCGCAGAGCCCGGCGGCATCGTGAAGTCGATCCACAGCCGCTTCCAAGTGTCCGCCGGCGTGTTGCCCGAGTTCGCGGTGTTGTTCGGAGCGCCGTTGATGTCAATCTGCCCCGGCACGCCGCCGGCGCGCCACTCGATCTTCGGGCCGGCCACCGCGTTGGGATCGGCGTACGGCAGGTCCGAGCGCGAGTAGCAGTAAACCGTGAACGTAAGCATCTCGCCCGGCACGACCGTAATGTCCTGCGTCAGGCCGGCGGTCTGGCCGGTGTATTTCACGACCGAACCGGCGATCGACGGCGGGTCGAACGCGGTGATCTCAAAGCTGTTCTTGGCCGCCCGCGACCCGATCCCGCGGAACTCGGTCCAATTGGTCAGGCCGTTGATTCCCGAACCGCCGGACTCGAAGCTACGGTTCAGGAGCTGGTTCGTGCCCGGCTGGCTGCTGCGCTCCGCGGTGGCGTAATCCATGTACACGGGGCCGTTCACGTCAGACGTGTCGAAGTTGATCAGCGTGCAGCGTGCCTGCGTGATCCCGGTCGGGACCGTCGCGCTCACCGTCACGAGTGTCCATGTATTCGTCGGAGAGGTGTCGTCAAAAGCCAGGTTCTCGACCGGCGGCGGAATCACCAGTCCGCCCGCCGGCGAAAACTCCAGCTTGATCGCCGCCGCCGCAGTAGACGACAGCCCGCCCGTCGCCGGATGCCGAACATAGCAGCTCGTGTAAATCCGGTCTCCAGCTTCCAGGTCAGCCGTGTCCTGGTAAAGACCGGAATACTCCGCATTCGTGTCTCCGCCCACGCGGATCTTGGCGCCAAATCCGCCCGTCCGCATCTGCTCGGTGGACTTCTCCTGCCATCCGAAGCCCAGCCAGTTGTCAATGCCGGTCGGATTCACGCCCGTGCTTGTGCCGGGAATCTCAAAATCGGGATTCAGAAGCAGGTTCGCCCCGCCGTTGATCGTCAGCGAGCACGCGTCCCAATAGGCCGAACCCATGCCGGTGGTGGTGAAGGTCCAGACGCACGTCATGCGCGCCTTCGCGGCGCCCGGGGGCGCCGCGGTTGGCCCAATCGATCCTGGCGTCCACGTATCCGCTGTCGACAAGTCGTTCAGCACCGTCACTTCCGTCGCGGTCCCCACCGGCATGTCGCCGGAGTCGTAGAACTCGATCTTGATTTTCGCCTCGGCGTCGCCGGTGATGCGATCGGTTCCAAGAGTGAAAAGCTGCGCGCTGATGGTGACATTCTGGCCTTCCGCGCACGCGACGTCCTGAAACGCGCCGACGGTCGTCTCGCCGCCGAACACCTTCAGCGACCAGCCGCCGCCCGAGGTGAAATTGGCCTGGTTGCTTCGCTCGACGGACGTACCGCCGAAAAAGGTCCAGTCCTCGGCCAAACCCTGATTCACCCCGCCGGGGCCGGGTCCGCGCTCGTAGCTTCCGTTCTTGACGATGTTCTGCCGCGCGTACAGCGCGGGCGTGCACGCCGCCAGCAGCAGGGCGACGGCCATCATTCTGCAGTCTCGCTTCATACGCCTTTCCCTTCTCAATGGTAGTTTGGGGAGCGGGCGTCCCGCCCGCTCTCCGACTCACGGGGCGCCAAACGCACGCCCCATTCGATGCGCGCGAGCGAGTTCTACCGCTGTCCGCTGAACCCTTCGCGCGTCAATCCCCACGAATAAAACGGTCGGTTGCCGAACGCATCGTAGTCGCGCTTCGGCGCATTTTGCGGCGTCAGATTGTCCAGGTAGCGCTCTCGCTGATAACCATCCACGTGCGCATCAGCAAACGCCAGGTGTGTCTTCTTGCTATGCCGCGGCGTCTTGGTTTCCCAGACGCCGTCACTGATGGTCACAACCAGGTGCGGCAGCGGCAGCTTGCTCAGCAGTCCGCCGCTGATGGCCGGCACGGGTCGCCCGAGATCGTCGCGAGCGCACATGCCCCAGTCGTTGAACCAGTATTCGGTGTAGAGCGAGTCAATCGTTTCACCCGGGAACGTGGTCGGGTTGATTAGCGGCCACCACTGCTCGGACCACGCCTGGATGTAGCGCTCATCCGATTTGAGCACGGTGTAGTAGCTCGCGTTGGGATTGCCGCTGATGCTGGTCGGGTCGCCGTAGCTCTTGACCGACGTCGCATCCCGCGCGCTGGGGCAGATGTACACTTTCATCTGCTTCAGGTAAGGCCAGAAGAGAAAAATCTGATGAAACTGATAATACGGGGCGCGCTCAGGCCGGCGGCAATTCGGGGCGCCGGGGTCGGGCGTGCCGGGGATGTAGGGCAGGTAATCCGTGTTATCGTGGGCGTAGTACGTAGCGGCGAACGCGAGCTGGTGCAGGTTCGATTTGCAAACCGAGTTCTTGCCCTGCTGGCGGGCGTTGTTGAGCGCCGGCAGCAGGATCGAGATCAACAACGCGATGATGGCGACGACGACGAGTAGCTCAATCAGCGTGAAGCCGGTCCGCCGGTGCGATCTTTGATCTGCCATGATCATGTGGTTTTCTCCTTGGTCCAGCTCGCATCGCGGCCCGATGGATACGGCACTCCCGGCGCTGGGGACCGTGGGTTCCCCGTCGCCGGGCGATCGCGGGCCGGCAGCCATCGCCGACGGCCCGCGGAACGCCCTCACAGATTGTTTATCGACGGCGCAGCGCGACAAGTCCTGCAATCAGCAGCAGGGCGCTGGCCGGCTCCGGGGCGGCAATCTGAACGCCCGAAACCTGAAGGAAGCCGAACTCCTGCGGGTTGCTGTCATCAACCGCGAACTGGCCGTAGAACGCCAGCTCCGAATTCGGCAGCAGGCCGTTGTCAATGGGGTTGAACGCCTTCTGACCGCTGGAGTTGCCGTTCAGGAGGTATTCCATCGTCGACTCGCCCGGGAAGACGCTGGGGCGATAGATCATGCGCATCGTGACGGTCGAGCCCAGCGCGTAGGCGCTGTTGCCGAACGTGTGGAACGGCAGCGACGCGCCGAATGCCGCAACTTCACCGTCCGACGTGAGGATGAAAAGACCGTCGTTGCCGGCGTGAGGTCCGGTGCCGTTGAAGCGAATTCCCGCTTCCTTGCGGGGCGCGATGGAACCCGCGTCCAGCATGATGTTGACCGAAATGTCAAACCCTTCGAGCACCGGGATCTGGTAGCCGGTTGTGCCGCCATCCGTTGACAGAACGAGATCATGACGGTTGGCCCAGCCGCCGGCCCCGTACTGCTGCTCGGTGATCGTCGCGTTCGGGTAGGCGGTCACGATGCTCAGATTCGACCCCGGATAGTCATTGAAGACGCGCGGGTTCACCTTGTATCCGTTCGCGTCCTGCAGCGAGGCGAGCGCCGGCCCCGCGATACACACGAGGGCGCCGACATAAAGGCATTTACGGAACATTCTGCTCCTCCTAACAAAAAGAACTGTTCTTTCCCTAGGCCTCGAAATGGCACACACACGGCGAGGCGCTGCCCACGCAGAACCTCACTTAAGAATTTACTACCGCCGAATCAGGATTGCAAGCGTTTTCAATAGACGCTAATATTTTCTCGTACGCTCGGAGTTGCGTCCACGCGCGGCCGTCGCCGTAGACCTGTAATATATTGAAAAGAAAAGGCTTATGAGCATCACGGAGCAAGCCCTGGACACGCGGCGCTACCCGCCGATCGCCGCTCCGGCCGATTTTCTCTGGGGCGCGGCCACCGCTGCCTATCAAATCGAGGGCGCGGCCGATCTTTACGGGCGCGGTCCGAGTATCTGGGACCGCTTCTGCCATACGCCCGGAGCGACCGATGCGGGAGAGACCGGCGACGTCGCCTGCGACAGCTACCACCTGTGGCGCCAGGACGTCGACTTGATGCGCCAGCTTCGGCTGCGAGCCTACCGATTCAGCGTCGCCTGGCCACGCGTGATTCCGGCCGGTCGCGGCGAGATCAACGCCGTCGGCATCGCATTCTACGATCGACTCGTCGACGCCCTGTGCGCCGCCGGCATCGAGCCGATGGTGACGCTTTATCACTGGGATTTGCCCGCGACGCTTCAGGACCAGCTCGGCGGATGGACCCATTCCGACTTGCCCCACGTCTTTGCGGATTACGCGGAAGCGATCTTCAATCGTCTGGGCGACCGCGTCCGCTACTGGATCACCATCAACGAGCCGTGGGTCGTTGTTGACGCCGGCTATTTCCACGGCGTGCACCCGCCGGCCGTGAAAGACCGCGCGGCAGGCTACCGAGCGGGGCACAATCTTCTGCGGGCGCATGCCTACGCCGTGGCGCGATTCCGGGCCTCGCGCTGCGCCGGGCAGATCGGGCTTGCGCTGAACAGCAGCTTCAGTTTCCCGCAGTCGCGCTCGGTGGAGGACGCGGCCGCGGCGCAGCGCGCGCTCGAAAACTTTGCCGGCTGGTTCGGCGACCCGCTCTACTTCGGCGACTATCCGACCGTGATGCGCGCCCGACTCGGGTCGCTCCTGCCCGAATTCACGCCGTCAGACGCCGGGCTGCTGGCGCGCAGCACGGACTTCATCGCGCTGAACTACTACACGAGCGAGGTCGTGCGGCACGCACCCGGCGTCGGCGCCATGGAATATGAAGTCGTGCCGCAGCCCGACGCGCCGCACACGCAGATGAATTGGCCCGTGCGGCCCGACGGGTTCTACGAACTGCTGAAATGGCTCGACCGCCGCTACCCCGGCTTGCCCTTCTACATCACTGAAAACGGCGCCGCGATGCACGACCATCCGGATGAGGGCGGACAGGTGCAGGACGCGGATCGTATCGCGTATCTCCGCGACCACATCGCTGCCGCGTTTCGCGCTCGCCGCGAAGGCGTCGACCTCCGCGGTTATTTCGTCTGGTCGCTGCTGGATAATCTGGAATGGGCGGCCGGTTTCTCGAAACGCTTCGGCCTGATTCGCTGCGATCACGCCACCCAGAGGCGTACAATAAAAGCAAGCGGGCATTGGTACGCCCGACTGATCGAATCGGGGCGGCTGGATGGCGAAGCAGAGGCTCTCGCAGAGGCGCAGAGCCCGCAGGGAATTTGAGGAGCTCAAGATGCCTGATTCAGTAACCTCTCTGCGCCCGCCGCGCCTCTGCGAGAAACGCCTTATCTTCGCGGTGGCGCTGGCGCTCCTCCCCTGCCTCGCCGTCGCCGGCACGAGCATCTTCCAAGTCACGAATTTCGCCAACCCGCCTTCGTCCCTGACGTATTTCTCCGGTTTCTCGGGCACGGTGGGCAGCACGCCGACGTGGCCGGCCGAAATGGGCTGGCAAGGCGACACGATCGACCTGGCCTTCAATCTCCCGACCGGCGTGCCCGCCGGCGCAGAGCATTTCCGCTTCCGCATCGTCATCACGCAACGCTTCACGCAACAGTTCACGCTGAAGGTCTTCGCCGGCCCGTCGCTCGTGAATATGCTGGAGCAGAAGGCCGAATTCATCGACACCGCTCGCGTTTACGCCGCCACGATACCCCTCTCACGCTTCACGCCCGGTCAGACGAACTACATTCGCATTCAGGGCGTCGGCGTCGCCGTCGGCAACGGCCAGCCTTCCGGAATCCAGTGGAGCCGCTGGTCGCTGACGCGCACCGACCTGCCGCTCGATGAGCCGGGCCTCGACGGCATCCGCTCGGGCCAGATCGCCCGCGGCGCCTACTACGTCTCCGAAGCGATTCAGCCCAGCGGCCTCGTCCGCGACTCAATCACATTGAATTCCGCCGACGCGCCCTTCCACCCCGCCACGCCCGACGCCGCTGGCTTCGCCCTCGCCGGCCTCTGCGTGGCTGATCACTTCGTTCCTGACCTAACCGCTGCTGACAAGGCCATCGCCATCCTCTCCGCCTACACCGGCCACACCCCCGGCGTCACCCCCACGCGCAACACCGAGGGCCACTGGTGGCACTGGATGAACGTCAACACCGGCCTGCCGGAGCCCGGCTGGAACGACAACTACACCACCATCGGTTCCGCCATCTTCGTCGCGGGTGCGCTGCTCGCCAAAAACCATTTCGCCGATAACGCGACCATCACGGCGCTGGCCAACGAGGCCTACGCCACCTGCGACTTCGAAGCCATGATCCACCCCTCCGTCGACGGTCGCATCTACCTCGCGACGAACGCCAGCGGCGGCGAGCTTGGCTCGCTCCGCCCCTGGAACGAATACATGCTGATCGAGACGCTCGCCCTGCGCCAGCCGGTACACCCGCGCGCGACCGCCATCGCTCCCTTCTGGCTCAACACAGCCAACATTCTCAAACGCAACTACCGCGGTATCTCGACGCTGACCGACAACGTCGCCTCGTTTGCGCCCGCGTTCTGGGTGCACCAGATGCACTTCCTGAGCACCGACTTCGCGACCAGCGCCAGTTTCGAAACCTACTTCCAGAATCACCAGCGAGCCGACGCGCTCTACTGTGCGGCCGACCTCGGCCAGCAATACCGCTACGGTCTAACCGCCGGCGTCAGCCCTGCCGGCTACACCGTTGACAAAATCTTCGCCCATCAAAACGTCTACGCACCCGAAGCCGTCGGCGGCTGGGGCGACGTGGACACGATCCTCGAGTTCGCTCAGGATCGCCCGCCGCTTTCGAACGTGCGCTATCGCTTCGGACTGACGCGCGTTTCGACCGTGCAGCCCACCTGGATTCCGTTCGACGCCGGACTGGTCGATCACACGTTTCTGATGCTCGGCCTGGCCGAGAGCATCGACCCGCTGTTCTTCAAGCGCCGGTTGCCCTTCCAAACCGACGTTGACGCCGACGGCATCGCCGATGCGTACGACAACTGCACCAGCCGCTGGAACCGGCTGCAATCGGACGGCGACGCCGACGGCATCGGCGACGCCTGTGACTGCGGCACGCCGCCGGCAGACACCGACGGCGACAACGACATTGACTTGCACGACATCGCGAAGTGGCAAGCGATTCTCTACACCGGCGGCCCGCTGCCGGAGGCGGGCTACTGCGTCGATTCAAACGCGAATCGGCAGATTGAGGCGACTGAGGTGATGTCCATCATCACCTGCCTGAACAGCAGCGGCCCAGGCGCGCCGGCAAGTTGCCCGTAGCGTCGCCCCGACGCCTGTAGCCCGGCCGCCCTCGGCCGGTTCGCCGCGCTTGCCTTCCGTGGTGGAGGGCGAACGGTGGGCAATGCCCACCCGACAATTCGGCGAACCCGACATTGAACGCACGCACGCTCACGTTGTCGCTGCTGCTCGGCCTGCCGGCTGTCGGCTTGCTCGCTTTCGGTCCGCGCGGCCAGACCTACGTCCCGCCCGGCCGCACCGTCGTGCGCTACTGGGAAAAATGGACCGGCGTCGAAGGCGCAGCCATTCAGCGCCTCGTCAACAAATTCAATGACACCGCCGGCAAAGACACCGGCATTTTCGTGGATTACCACGCCGTCAGCGACGTTGAGAAACGCATGCTCATCTCCACCGCCGGCGGCGACCCGCCGGACGTGGCCGGATTGTTCGATCACATCGTCCCGCAATTCGCCGATCAAAATGCACTGCTTCCACTGGACGAACTTGTTCGCGAGCACGGCATTGATCTTGGCGTTTTCAAGCCGATCTGGATCGAAGTCTGCCGGTTCAAGTCGACGCTCTTCGCGCTGCCCAGCACGCCCTACACGATCGGCCTCTACTACAACCGCGCCGCGTATCGCGACGCGGGACTCGACCCGGACAAACCGCCGCAGACGATCGCCGAACTGACTGACTACGCAAAGCGCCTGACGCGCCGCGGCCAGGATGGCCGCCTGACGCGCATCGGCTTTTCCGTCTCGCCCCAGATGCTCGGCTGGTGGCATTGGATCTGGCCTTTCTTCTTCGACCACCGCCCGTGGGCCGGCGACCGGTATCTGGTGGACAGCCCGGCCTCGCTGGCGGCGTACAACTGGATTCACGACTCGCGCGCCGAAATCGGAAACGCCGACCTGCTCCAGTTCGAGTCCGTCTGCGTCATCGAAGGGCCGCAGAATCCCTTTCTCGACGGCCGGCTGGCCATGGTCTTTCAGGGTCCGTGGATGACCAACTGGATTCGTACCTACGCGCCGAATCTCGACTACGGCGTGGCCCGCTTCCCGTCCGTGACGCGCGAGCGGAGAAACTGCTTCGCCAGCACCGATGTCTTCGTGATTCCGCGCGGCAGCAAGCACGTCCGCGAGGCGATGATCTTCCTCAAGTTCATCATGGCGCAGGAGAATCACGAACAGCTCTGCCGCGAACACTGCAAGGTCTCGGCGTTCAAATCGCCGCGGCCGGAGTTCTTCGAGACTCATCCGAACCCGCACATCCGCACGTTTGACGCGCTGGCTTCGTCCGCGGACGCCTTCGGATACCCGCAGATGCCAATGTGGTCCGAGGCCTGGACTGAGGCGCTCTACCTGCTGGAGACGGTGCTGCGCGACTCGCGCCCGGTGAAAGAGGCCGCCGCCCTCACCCAGCGAAAACTCGACAGCGTCATCCGCGACTATCGACGGCTGGCCGAATTGAGGCGCACGCGGTGAGCAAACAGACGGTGGTCAGCGCAATCGGTCTTTCCAATAGCCGGGCCGCCGGCTGGCGTGGGCCAGCGCGACGATCTGGATGTCATTCGCGCGTTCTCGATACACCATCAGGAATGGGAACGAGTGAAGCAGAATCCGGCGGGTTCCGTTCAGATAACGCCGAGCGCGTTGCGGATGCTCGGCCGCCTCGCTGCGTGCCGCACCAATCTCGTCAGCAAGGCGGTTGGCCAGTCCCCGCTCGATGGCCAGATACCACGTCAGGGCCTCAGCGATCTCGGAATCGGCGTCCGGATGAACCTCAATCAGCCGCGGGCTCATCGAGGATTTTCCGCATGTGGCGTTCGACCTCTTCCCACGGCACGGGCTTCACCTTCCCGCTGTCCAGCTCGCCCAGCCGCTTCTTGATTTCCGCGCTCCAGGCTTCTTCGTATCCCGGATCAGTCGCGCCAGGCGCCAGGCCGGAGAGGATTTCCTCCGCCAGCCAGGCGCGCTCTTTCTCGTCCAGCGTCAGCGCCTCTTTCAGCAGTCGGCGGGCTTTGGTGCTCATGCCCGAATTGTACCATGCTGGCCGTGCCGCCGCCGTCCGAATCAGAACGCGAAGCGCAAGCGAGCGCGGCAGTGCACAGGTCTCGTCTCTTCTTGCCGCCGCGCGTGCTTGCGCTTCGCGTTCCGATATCGGCCGCCGCTGCGATATCGACCGCGGCTGCGAGTCGCTCCCGCAATCTGTCGATCGCCGCCATAATGCGGACCAGCGAAGAGCCGCATGACCCAATCCCGCTCCCTGCTCGCCGGCCTGATCTGGACCAGCCCCTGGTGGCTCGGCTTCCTCATCTTCCTCCTCGCGCCGATGGCCTTCTCGCTCTACATCAGCTTCTGCAACTACTCGATGCTCCAGCCACCGGTCTATGTCGGAATGGCGAATTACAGCGAGCTGCTGCGCGACGAAGTCTTTCACAAGGTCGTCGCCAATACGTTCCTCTTCGCAGCGATCATCATCCCCGCCTCGACCGTGCTCTCGATACTGCTGGCGGTGCTCCTGAATCAACCCGTTCGCGGCCAGGCCATCTTCCGCGCCTGCATCTTCGTGCCGACCATCGTTCCGCTGGTCGCCGCCGGCGTGGTCTGGATGTGGATGCTCAATCCGCAGTACGGCCTCGTGAACCAGCTCATCCGCACCGCCGGTCTTGAAGGACCGGTCTGGCTCGAATCGCCCCAGTGGGCCATGTCCGCGCTGGTGCTCGTCAGCCTCTGGCTGATTGGATCGCCGGTCGTGATCTATCTCGCCGGCTTGCAGGAAATCCCGCAACAACTGTACGAGGCGGCGGAACTGGACGGCGCCGGGCCGGTCGGCCGATTCCGCCACGTGACGCTGCCCAGCCTCAGCCCGGTGATTCTGTTCAACGTCATCATCGGCCTGATCGGCGCGCTGCAGGTATTCGCCGTGCCGTTCCTGATGTGGCGGACACGGGCCGGTCCGGACCGTGCGGTCTATTTCTATACGATGTACCTGTACGACAATGCGTTTCGCTATCTGAAAATGGGTTACGCCAGCGCCATGGCGTGGATCCAGCTCGCGCTGATCCTCGCGCTGACCGGCCTGATTTTCTGGGCCAGCCGCCGCGCCGTTCACTACAGCCGCACCTGAGGAGTTCGTGCCATGCGGCCATTGCTCTTCGGCGCTGATCAGAACCCCGCACGGCAGTGCGGGGCCTGCTCGCCCGCCACTTCCGTGGCGGGTTCTGTTAGACGCTGATAAGGACATATCGCACCTTGAACCGCGCGCGCTCTCCCATCGCCGTCGCCGCCACGTACGCCGCGCTGATCGGCGTGTCGGCTGCGTTCATCGTGCCGCTGATCTGGATGCTGTGCGTCAGTTTGAAGCCGGACGCCGAAGTCATGGCCTTTCCGCCGACGTTTTTCCCGCAGTCGCCGACGATCCAGCCGTATCGCGACGTGGCGGCGTCGGAGAGCTTTGATTTTTCGCTGTACGCGCGCAACACGCTCATCATCACGCTGCTGTCGCTGGTGGGAATGGTGCTGTCGAGCGCGATCGCGGCGTACGGCTTTGCGCGGATCGACTTTCCGGGGCGCGGGCTGATGTTCGCCGTCTGCCTGGCGACGATGATGATCCCGTTCCCGGTCATCATGGTTCCGACGTACATGCTCTTTAAGTGGCTGGGATGGATCGGCACGTTCAAGCCGCTCTGGATTCCGGCCTGGTTCGGCAGCGCGTTCAACATTTTTCTGTTGCGGCAGTTCTTCATGGGGATTCCGAAGGAGCTGGAAGAATCGGCGATGCTCGACGGCTGCTCGCGCTGGGGCTGCTTCTGGCGGGTGATTCTGCCGCTGGCGCGCCCGGCGATCGCGGTGGTGGCGCTCTTCCACATTCTGGCGGTGTGGAACGACCTGGTCGGCCCGCTGGTGTTCCTGTCGCACCAGGAGCAGTTCACGCTGGCGCTGGGCTTGCAGTTCCTGCAAAGCAAGCCGGGCGACACGCCATGGAACCAACTTCTGGCGGCGTCGACGATGATCTGCGTGCCGGTGTTGGTGTTGTTCGTGATGGCGCAGGAGACGTTCATTCGCGGGATTGCGACGACGGGGCTGAAGGGCTGAATGCGGAGTGGCGAAGGTCGAACGTGGAAGGTCCGAATAACAAAGGTGCGCAGGGTGCTCACGATTGACGCACTCCCCCTTGAGCATCTTTGTTATAGGGCATTATGGACCAAAGCCAAGGGGAATCGTGAGCGGGTCGGGTAGAGCGAACGCACAAGGCACGCTTGGCGCGGCGGAGCGTGGCGAGAGAGATTCCGAGTTGGCGGGCTTCGGTGAGCAGGTCGCGCACCGGGCGAGGGCCGGAGGCGAGAGCGTGGGCGAGCCACTCGCGGGCTTCGACGAGTGCGGAGCGGGCGTCGGGGGAGAGGTCGAGGAGGTCCAGCGGGAGGCCGGACACGCCGGAGGCGATGAGGGTGTCGGCGGGGAGCCATTCGACGCGCGGGCCGTCGATGATGCGGAAGGCGAGCGCGGGCGGCGGGACGCAGTAGGAGGACTTGACGGTGGTGAGGACTCGGCGGGCGGGGTCGGCCGGGTCTGGGGTGAGGAGGAGGACGGAGCGGGCGGCGGCGACGGCAGCGAGGGGGCCGCCGAGGCGGTAGAGGGGGCCGCGGGCGGGGGATTTGCGCGGGTGAGCGACGATGAGGATGGTGAGGCCGGTTTCTGCGGCGATGTCGGCGAGGGGGAGGATGGCGAGGGCGGGGTTGGCGTTTGCGGCGGGTGAGAGGAAGGCGGAGAGGGGGTCGAGGACGAGGAGGCCGGGGATCGGACGGGAACGGGCGAGGTAGCGGACGGCTTCGACGTGGTCGGGGAGGACAAGCGGGGTGTATGGGGCGAGGGCGTCTTCGGGGAGCCTTAAACCGAAGAGGCAATCGATGCGGGCGAGGTCGGCGCCGGCGGCCGCGAGACGGGGGAGGATGCAGGTCTGGGGCTCGTCGTCGGTTACGGAGAGGGTTGCGGGGAGCGGGGGGAGTCTGGCGGGTGCGTCGGGCCAGGGGAGGGCGGCGGAGAGTCGTGCGGCGAGGTCGAGGGCGAGGAGGGATTTTCCGACGCCGGGGTCGCCGAGGAGGAGGGTGATTTTTCCGGTGGGGATGCGGGCAGGCCAGAGCCAGGGGTGTGGGGAGGGTTTGAGGGGCTGGGCGGGGAGCAGGGCGGGGCGGAGGGGAGACATTGTATATAGTATAGATTATCTAGGAAGAAGGTCAAGGGCGCGGGGCGGAGGGGGAGGCAGAAGTCAGAAGTCAGAAGTTGGAAGTCAGAAGTTGGAAGTCAGAAATCAGAAGTAAGATTGGGCGTTGACGGGGGGCGGGCGGTGCGAGATAGTCACGCGGTATGGCGAAACGCACGAGCCGTACTAAGCCCGAACAGGCAGCGCCGACCACCGGCCGGCCGTCGGCGCTGGTTGATACGCGCATCATCTACTGCGGTGATTGCCTGGACCAGCTTCGGAAGCTGCCGGAGGGGTGCGTGGACCTGGTCTACATCGACCCGCCGTTCAACTCGAACCGCAATTACGAGGTGTTCTGGGGCGAGACGAAGGAGAAGCGGGCGTTCGAGGACCGGCACGCGAGCACGCAGGCGTACATCGACTACATGCGGCCGCGGTGCAAGGAGCTGGCGCGCGTAGTGAAGCGGACGGGGAGTTTCTACTATCACTGCGACTGGCACGCGAGCCATTACGTCAAGGTGATGCTGGACCAAATCCTCGGCGAAAGCAGTTTTCAGAACGAAATTGTCTGGAAACGAAGCAGCGCGCACAGCGACACGAAGCAGGGTATGGCCCGCTACGGGCGCGTGTGCGATTACATCTTCTTCTACACGCGCGGCAATGAATGGACCTGGAACGCCGAGTTTCTGCCGTATGACGAGTCCTACGTCGCCGCGTTCTACCGGCACGTCGAGCCGGAGACGGGCCGGCGCTTCCGACTGAGCGACCTGACGGCCTCGAAGCCCGGCGGCGATACGCGCTACGAGTGGGAGACTCCCGACCGGAAGAAAGTCAAGCCGTACAAAGGTCGCTACTGGGCGTATTCCAAGGCGAAGATGAAGAAGTTTGAGCGGGAGGGCCGGCTGTACTACTCCAAGAAGACGGGAATGCCTGCGTATCGGCGCTACCTTGACGAAATGCCGGGCGTGCCGCTGCAAGACTTGTGGATTGACATCGGTCCAATCGGCTCAGGGGCGGACGAGCGACTCGGCTATCCGACTCAGAAGCCGCTGACGCTTCTGGAACGGATCATCAAGGCGTCGTCGAATCCGAACGAGATTGTGCTCGACGCTTTCTGCGGCTGCGGCACGGCCCTGGTCGCGGCGCAGAATCTCGGGCGGCAGTGGATCGGTATTGACATTTCGCCGACGGCCTGCCGTGTCATGGCCAAGCGGCTGCGCGATGTCTGCCACCTGCACGAGGATGAATCGCTGTGGCGGAGCGGGCGCGGGTTCATCGTGCGCGACCTGCCGTGGACGGAGGAGAAGCTGCGGCAGATTCCGGCGTTCGAATTTGAGAACTGGGCGGTCATTGCGCTGGGGGGCGTCCCCAACAAGGCGCAGGTCGGCGATCGCGGGATTGACGGGCGCATTTTCCCCGTGGCTGCGGCGCCGAAGAAGCGGGGCGCGGCCAGCGGGGAACTGGATTTCATGGATCAGTGGTATCCGATTCAGGTGAAACAGAAGGACCGCGTCGGGCGGCCGGACATTGACGCCTTTGAGGCGGTGATGACGCGCGAGGAGCGTACGAAGGGGTTTTTCGTGGCGTTCGATTACTCGGCGGACGCATTGAAGGAGGTCGATGCGTTTTTTCGGAGGTCGGGGAGGGTGATTGTGGCGTTGACGGTGAGGGAGATTTTGGAAGAGGAGATTGCGAAGCGGCTGGCTTGAACCGCACACGGAAGTGCATTCAATGGCATGGACGTCTTTCATCAAATTCGTCGCACCCGTCGAAGTCGTCAATGCGCTGCGCGCCGCCTGCGGTCATTGCGAATACTGGAAGGCCCTCCCAGACAACGACGACACTCTCGCGGTCGGCATGGAGGCGTGCCTGGCGGCTGATTACTCCGGGCCGGGGTTCACCGGACGCGAGCTTGGCATTTGTGTGTGCGCCTGGCCGGATCACACCGACCGAGTTTTCGTAACGATGCACGCCGTTCGCTGGGAGAACGATCGGTCGCTCCCGTCCAACGAAGAGTATGCGCGCGCGGAGGATCTGGCGGGACCGTTGCTGGCGTCGGCGGGGAGGTTGCTCGGCCGACGGCTGCGGCTCTCGCGCCCGCCCGCGGATCGGGTACGACCGCTTCGCGGGAGGCTCGCCGCTGCGCTGCGTCGCGTGACATCGAAGTATCAACGAACCTCGCATCCCATGCTGAAGGTTCGGGGGCTGCATCCGAGCGATCACGAACGATTCTGGCGCTTTATCCGTGTCGCGCATCAGCATTCGAGCACGCAACGACCATGCGACGTGCGGTTTCACCTGACGGCAGCCGGCTTTCACTCGGAACTCGTCGCGAAGCTTGAGCGCGAGTATGAGGTCGGTCGTCAGGTACTGGCCGTCCACGAATACCCGTGGGACTTGCGCCGGATCCGAAAGGAGAAACGTGAACGACGGCAAGCCGAGCGCGAGGCAGAACGTGCCCGATGCAAGATGTCCAGGAGTCGCTAGCTTGATCGCTAGGCGCTGCGCGGCCATTGTCTCGGCTGCTGGCATCGGGCTGGAAGCCCGAAACACAGCCGGACGGGCTGGAAGCCCATACCACAGAATACCCCCAGAGTGCCGGCGCGGCGGGTGTGGGTCGCGGGCTGACGTAGTCGCCCGTGCCGCGAATGCTGTGTTCGCTGGTCAGTTCGGCGTACTTGTCGTAGCCGAAGACTTCGCTGAGCAAGTCTTTCACCAGCGTGACGGTATCGGCTTCGGAGATGTCGCGGGCCTTTTGTTGCTGGAGGATTGCTTGAAATGCCTTCAATCCGCCCGCGATGCGTTCGACGGCGCGCTTGGGCACCGCCATGTTCACTCCCTTCCCGTTGATCGGATGATCGGAGCATATTGCGCGGCGGAGGCCCTGTCCACGGGTGATTGCCGGTGATGCACGAGCTGCGCTGCTCCCGGTGCGGCGGGCTGGAAGCCGGAAAGACAGCGGGAGGGGCTGGAAGTCCATACTACAGAATACTTCCAGAGTGCCGGCGCGGGGGGTGTGGGTCACGGGCTGGCGCGGCGCGGGTCGCACGGGTTGGAAACCCGTGCAAACAGACACCGGTTGGAAACCGGTGCCACACGGGCCAGCGGACAGCGGGTGGTGTTTTTCCACGGTAGCTCACGCCGTCGGACACGGAGGTCCGACGCTACAGGCGGTCGGGTAGGCCGCGGGCGGGACGCCGATGCTCCCCGCTCCCGGCCGCGGGCGGGACGCCGATGCTCCCCACTCCTGCACGCGGGCGGGACGCCCGCACTCCCTGGCCAGCCGCGCGGGGTGTGCGTTTGCTCAGTTCAGCGCGGCGGCGCGGCGGGCGAGGCGGATGGTGGGCGGGGTGACCGGCTGCGTGCGTTCGCCGGGCATTTGCGGGTTGCGGCGGGTTTCAATGGATTTCATGCGCTCGATGACGTCCCAGCCTTCGACGACCTTGCCGAAGACGCAGTAGCCCCAGTTGTCGAAGCTGGGGTAGTCGAGCCGGTCGTTGTCGACGACGTTGATGAAGAACTGCGTCGTGGCGGAGTGGGGCTGGCGCGTGCGGGCCATGGCGACCGTTCGCGTGGAGTTTTTCAGACCGTTCTTGGCTTCATTCTGGATCGGCTCGTGCACGCCGTCGGTTTTCGGCTGTTCGACGGCGGAGTATCCGCCGCCCTGGATGAGGAATTCGGGGTCGATGCGGTGGAAGATGGTTCCGTTGTAGTAGCCGTCGTCGACGTAGCGCAGGAAGTTGCGGACGGTTTCGGGGGCCTTGGATTCGTAGAGCTCGATGATGAAGGTGCCCCAGGCGTCGTCGCCGACGGTGATTTCGAAGGCGACTCGCGGGCGGTTGCCTTCGATCTCGGGCTGGGTGGCGATCGGTTGGGACACTGGCGGCGCCGGCTGCGTCGCGGAAGCGGGCGGCTGGTTCGAGGCGGGCGCGCCGGCGGGCACGGTGGGTGCGGGGGCCGTTGAAGCGGGCGTTGCTTCGGCGGGGGGCGGCGAGTCGGGCGGTGCGGGGCGATTTTCCTGGGCCGGTGCGACGGCCGCCAACGCGATGGCGACGAGGAGAGTTCCCACGGATCGACGGGCAGAGAAACCGGGCATGCGGCGACTCCTACGTTGCACCCCGCGCGTCCCGGGCTTGTACCGATGGCCTGCGGCGGCGGTTGCGGGAAGTTGGAGCATATCGCGGGCGAGGGCTGGGGACGAGCGTGGACCGGGGAGTGCGGGCCGGCGACATCCCGATAGCGATGGGCGGCGTCTTTCCGAACCCGCCGCGCCAAGCGGCGGGTTGACGGTCGTCTGCGAGCGGCGCGTCATAGGCTGAGGACGTCACCCCGCCGCTTGGCGCGGCGGGTTCGGTCGGAGGGAGGTTACCCCGCCGCTTGGCGCGGCGGGTTGACGGTCGTCTGCGAGCGGCGCGTCATAGGCTGAGGACGTCACCCCGCCGCTTGGCGCGGCGGGTTCGGTCGGAGGGAGGTTACCCCGCCGCTTGGCGCGGCGGGTTCGGACGGAGCGCGGGGCGGCGTGTCGATGCTCGCGACCGTCAGGTGGGGCGGCGGCTGAGGGAGAACAGGGCGTGGAGCGTGAACGCGACGGCGAAGGAGATGAACCAGGCGTAGTCGTAGAGTCGCATCCAGAGCGGATCGACGGAGAGCAGACCGATCGTTCCGAGGAATCCGGGGGCGCAGGGTGCGATGCCGGCCGCGGTCGCGATCAAGGCGCGGAGATTGACGCCGCCCAGATACCAGTACGCGCCGCCGGCGACGTAAAGCCCCGGAAGATCGAGCCTGGTGCGGCGGATGGCAAAGTAGTCGGCGATGAGCACGCCGCCGACGGAGCCGAGCAGCGCGGAATAGGCGATGAGCCACTTGAAGATGTATCCGCTGGGGTCGGCGACGAGTTTCCAGGGCATCATCGCCACGCCGATGACGGCGGTGATCAGGCCGCCGGTGCGAAAGCTGATTCGCCGCGGCCAGACGTGGGCGAAGTCGTTGGCGGGGCTGACGACGTTGGCGGCGAGATTGGTCGCGAGCGTGGCGAGGGTGAGCGAGAGCATGGCGACGACCAGCACGACGTGATTGTCGAATTTCGCGAGCAGGACCACCGGGTCCCAGATGGGGGCGCCGTAGATGACGACCGTGGCGGACGTGACGGCGACGCCGATGAAGGAGTAGAGCGCCATTGTGGTCGGCAGCCCGAGGGCCTGGCCGACGATCTGGTCGCGCTGCGAGTAGGCGTAGCGCGAGAAATCCGGGATGTTCAGGGAAAGCGTCGCCCAGAAGCCGATGTTGGCCGTTAGCGCGGGAAAGAAGAACAGCCAGAACTTGCCCGCTTTTTCGCCGCCTTCGCCGAATTTCGACGGCTGCGAGAGGATCGGTCCGAACCCGCCGGCCTTCTGATAGGCCCAGTAGAGCAGCAGCAGCCCGAGCGCGACCAGCAGCGGCGCCTTGATGTTCAGCAGGAATCGGATGGTCTCAATGCCGCGCCAGATGACGATGACGTTGATCAGCCAGAACAGCATGAAGCAGCCGACCTGAGCGGCGTTGATGTCCAGCACGGGAAGCGCCGGCAGATCGCGCCACGCCGGCTGCCAGACGGTCGCGATGAGGTAAATCGCCGCCCCGCCATACCACGTCTGAATTCCGAACCACCCGCAGGCCACCAGCGCTCGGAGGAGGGCGGGGATGTTGGCGCCGCGCAGGCCGTAGGCGGCGCGGCAGTAGACCGGGAAGGGGATGCCGTACTTGGTTCCGGCGTGGGCGTTGAGGACCATGGGGATGAGGACGATGGCGTTGCCCAGGAAGATGGTGAGCACCGCCTGCCACCAGTTCATGCCTTCGCTGATGAGCGACGAGGCCAGCGTGTAGGTGGGGATGCAGGCCGCCATGGAAATCCACAGGGCGGCGATGTCGCGCGTGGCCCACTTGCGCTCGGCCAGCGAGGTGGGGGCCATGTCGGCGCTGTGGAAGTCGGAGTAGGAGACGTCGCAGTTGATTTCGTGAATGCCGTTGGTGACGCGGACGGCGGGCGGAGCGGCGGCGCGGGCGTGGGACATGCTGGCTCTCGTTCGAGGCGACCTCAAGGCACGCGATGAGCGGGCGCGACGGGGCGGATTCTATACTGCTGGACGCCGGCGGGAAGCCGAGTTTCGGAGCGCGACGCGCGTGGTTCCGCGCCGCGGTCTGAACGCGGGGCGCAAGTCTGGTAGGGTCCGCTGTGCGGACCATCAAGCGGGGGATGGTCCGCACAGCGGACCCTACCGGACTACGTGCCGCTCAAGAGCGCCACGAACGGGTTGATATCCAGCACATCGACGTTCCCATCCCCGTTGACGTCGCCATTGGCGATCTCGCAGGTTGGATACGCCGCGGCGTAGGCCGCCGGATCGCTCAGCGCCAGAATGAACGGGTTGATGTCGAGAACATTGACAGCGCCGTCGCAATTCGTGTCACCGACAATGGCACACGGGGGCGGAATCGGCGGCATTGCGGGCGGGCCAGTCCAATGAGCACGGAATGAAACCCAGTCGTCACAGTCCGTGTCGCCGTCTGCGTCAAAATCCGCAAAGCGGCAGCCGGGGCCGCTGGGAACCCCCTCCCCGAGCAGACATTCGACAAAAAACGACAGATCAAATTCGTCGACGCTCCCGTCGCTGTTGTAATCGCCGCTGGCGTCAATCGGAAGCGTGCCGTAGCGGATGTAGTCCCAGCGCGTCGTATTCGGAAAGTAGGCCGATCGACCGGTCCAGCTAATCTCCGCATTCCCAAGAGGAAACGAGGCGACGGGAACCCCGACATCGGCAACGAGTCCATCAATGTACCAGGCGTATTGCGCCGACCCAAATACCTCCAGTCGATAGGTGTGGGGGGCGTCGGTCGCGATGTCCACGATGATAATTGGCAGCCAATTCGCGCGAATCAGCTTCGCCTGGTTCGACGTGACGTAGAAGCTGTACGCGGACATCTCATCGGCCGCAGCCAGTATCGCCCCTCCGCCCCAGACAATCTCGGAGCGGGGCGCATCTGTTTGCACGCGCCATTCGACGAAAAACGCGGGTGCGCCCACGAAATCTGCGAGGCCACGCCGATAGCTCGCCGTCTGACCATTTGGTGGCGGGTACCCGGGGCAGAGTTCAAGGCGCTGGTTGAACCAGCTCGCTTCGACCCACTGGGCTGGATCACACCAAACCTGGATGACATCCCAGCCGGCTGCGACAGGGGGTTCCGCGCACTCGTACAAAAAGACCTGTTCCAGCGCCTGGCTGGACACCGCCAACGCCAAAATCATGCCGTGAAACATCGGTTGGCACGCCGTTTGCTCGCTCTTTCAGTGTGCTCGGGCGCGCCGGCGGTCGGCGCGCCACGACCCTCAATACTGTAGCCAAAGGAGCCGAGCATGGCAACGAATTCTGGAAAGCCGACGCTTCTGTTGAGGAATCTGGCGCTTGCTTGCGTGATTTCACACACCGCCGCCGCGTGGGCTGGCGGCTCAGCCTGCGTGGATGGAACAGGCGTGCGGGCTTGCGTGACGTGGAGCCTTCAGGTGAATCCGGTCCCGAATCAGAACTTTCGCATCACGTTCGATGCCACTGGCGAGCCGAACATCGAACTGCGGACTGGCGACGCTGGTTGGGAGGTCTACGCCGTCGAAGTCGTCGACGGCCAGGCGACGAACACCGTCGTCAACATCGCGTCTCTGACGATCGACCCGAGCTCGCCGTCGCAGAGCTTCACCGTCTCAATCAAGAAAGGCAGTGGCCCCGGCGCGGCGAACGTCGGCACCGTCAACCTCGACGCCGCAAGCTGGACCGGGCATTCGTCGATCGGGACGGGCTCGCACATCACCGGCGACCTGACCGGCCCGCTGACGATCAAGAGCGACGGCAACGGCGACGGCGGGGAGCTCTGGCTCATCGTCAACGGTGACGTTACATCCCCCTCGGCCATCAGCGTTCCAATTGTGAAGTACCTGCGCGTCAGCGGTGATATCGCGGGCGACCTCGACGTCACGGCGCAGCTCGACGGAATTCTGGAGTTCTACGGCAACGTTGGTGCCGATTCGGTGATCGTCGTGGAGGACTTCGGCGAAGGCGCGACGCTGATCGGAAACGACAAAAACTACACGTTCTCCGGGCGGCTGGAGCTCCCGAACGGAGTGCCGGCCGATGCCGGCGGCGTTGCGATTGGACAGGATATCGCCGGGACGATCGACCTGATGGACGCTGACATCCACGCGACGCTGAACTGTTTCTCGGTGACGTCGACCGGGCGCATCATCAATGGCGGAATCATCCGGTCGCCGGCGACAGTGGGAATCGGCGACACGGGGCATACGACCGCAACTCTGGCCGGCGAGGCGACATTCGCGGGAGTCGAATCGGGGGCGAACGTGTTCTTTGAGTGCAGCCACCTGGATGGGACGTTGACAATCGCGAGTGACGTGGCCGGCAATGTCCTCTTTGGCAGCGCTGGCATAGGCGCAAGCGGAGTCGTGCTCGTTGGCGGAGACGTCACTGCGACGGGAAAAAATCTGGTTGGAAGTCGACGGTCGCTGTCCGGATGACAGCAGCCTCGCGGGCTCGATCGTGATCATCGGCGAACTGGCGGGGCGAATCGGCATTTCCGGTTCTTTTTTCGACGGCGCCTCAATCGAAGTCGGCGCCATGGGTGAAAACGCCGCCGTAACGATCGACTATGACGGCTGGCATGACGGCGACGATTGGGAGGATGGCGCGGTGATCGTCATCGGCGAGATCGCGTACGAGAATGACACGGAAGGCGTCAACACGCTCGACACGCGCCTGTGGGAAGTCAGCCCCTGCGTGGCCGACATGAACAATGATCATGCAATTGACATTCTGGACATCAACCCGTTCATTCTCGCCGTCGCCGGTGGAACGGACTACGAAGAGGCGTGGCCCGGACTGGGACACTGGAACGGCGACGACGATTTTGTCGCCAACGCGCTCTTTCATGCTGACGTAAACTGCGACGGCCACGTCAACATCTCTGACGTCAACCCCTTCGCCGACCGGGTGAGCGCGGGTTGCTGCCAGCCGACATGCGGGGAATGCCCCGGCGACGGCTCGTCCGGCGGACCCGGCGAAGACGCCGAAGCGATCGCAGTTTGGTGGCTGGACAACGTGGCGACGGAAAACGAGGCCGCGCTACGCGCCGTCGCGGCGGCGATGGTGGATTACTACCAGGATCAGCCGGAGGCGGAGGCGTGGATGTTGATTCTGGAGGCGCTTTCTGAGTGACGCGGCCGACAGGCCGCAGACCACGGCGCTGCGCGCGGAATGCGACGGGCGGGGCGCGCCCCGGCGATTCCTATGCAGTTCGATGCGAGCTGGGCACGTGTCAGAACGCGACGCGCCAGCGAGCGCGTGCCGCGGTTTGCGCTCGCTGGCGCTTCGCGTTCTGAAGGGACGCGCACCCGACTTTCATTCCTGTGCAGGCTTATCCGCCGCTCAGGAGCGCCACGAACGGGTTGATATCCAGCACATCGACGTTCCCATCCCCGTTGACGTCGCCATTGGCGATCTCGCAGGTTGGATACGCCGCGGCGTAGGCCGCCGGATCGCTCAGCGCCAGAATGAACGGGTTGATGTCGAGAACGTTGACGGCGCCGTCGCAGTTCAGGTCGCCGAGCGCGAACGCCGGCGAAGCGACGACCCAGAATCCGCCGGTCAGTGCGAACGAGCCGCCGGTCATCTGGTCGGCGCTTGCGTCGGGTTGGCCGGACGTGCCGCCCAGCTCGAACGCTGCGCCCAGACCGAACATCAGGCCGCCGCCGTCGATCGAATGCCACGACAGGTCGAACGGTTGTGCGGCCGCCGTGGTGGACAGGGCCAGCACGGAGAGAAGTGCAGTGTAGAGAGACAATCGGAACATTGTTCATTCTCCTTTTTTTGTGTCGCGTGGCCGTATTGCTTGCGATGCAGCGGGGTGGGCGTTTCTGCCCGTGCCGCACTGGTGGGCAAGCCGCCAGTGGCACCCAGCCGCCAGTGGCACCCAGCGGCTACTTCGTCGCTTGCTCCACCGGCAATGGCTCAATGTCCGCCACACCGGCCGCGTCCGGCGACATTCCCGGCGGGGCGGGGTTGATGATCACGTAGTGGACCCAGAAGGGCTCGCTCGGCGGAACGCATCCGGCTGCGACGTCTACGCCCATGCGTGAGACGCGAATCGTGCAGCCGCCGGCGGCCTTGCTGTGAATCTGGACGTACCACGACGTGCAGGGCGGCGGCGGGAATTCGGTCTCGACTGTGACCTGAATGATGCTGCCAACGGTCGGCGGGCAACCGCCGGCGATGATGAGCGGGTTTGCCAGCGGGAAGTCCGCGTACCAGCCGATGATGTGGGTGTGCGGATACGGGTCACCTGAAACGCACGACTCGATCGGCTCCCAACCGATCGGGGGCGGCGGACAGACGGTGCCCGCCGGCCGAACCGGACCGCTGACGCGGATCGCGCCGTTCGAAACTTCAAGGGCGGCCGCGTTCGGCGCGCCGGGGCCGGCCACGCCGTTGCCCTGGCACAGCACGCCCGCGGCCGCGTCCAGCGTCGAGTTGTTCTGTCCACGCACGCCGTAAATCTGAACGGGCGTCGGGTTATTGCCGAGACCATACACGCCGGACGCATAGGGCCCGCCGGAGTTGGTCTGTCCCTGCACGCCGTAGGTCCGAACGACCAGCGCGCTGCTCGCAAAACCCAGCGCGCCGCGCACGACGTCCAGCCCGCCGACGTTCTGGGCGCGCAGCCCGTAGGTGGGTCCGGCCGGGGCCGCGTTGCTGGCATCCGCGCGAATGGCGGCGGATGCGGCCGTCCCGGAGGCGTTTTGACCCAGTACGCCATACGTGACGCCCGTCGCGGCCAGCGCCTGTCCGAACACGCCGGCGGCGATGTCCGTTGAGGAAGCAGTCGTGCCCCAGACGCCGTTTGTAGCGCCCGTTGCCGCGCTGGCCAGGCCGCGAACGCCGCTGGCGTTCAGCGTCGTAGAAAGCGTCTCGCCGCGAACGCCATACGTTTGCCCGGCGGCGTTGGTGGCCTCGCCGCGCAGGCCGGCGGCGTCGAAGGCGCCCGATCCGGTCGAGCCGATGACGGTGCCGATGCCGAGCAGGGCGATGCCGTTGCCGGGGCTGGTGGCCTGGATTGCGACGCCGCCGCTGCTGGCGGCGTCAATGGCGCGGCCGGCGCCGGTGTTCGTGATTGAAAAGAGCGTGCCGGCGTCGGCCTGGCTGGCGGCATAGGGCAGCACAAGCCCGCCGACATTGTCGATCCCGTCGGCGAAACCGGCGGGCATGCCGAGCAGTCCGGCCCAGGGCGCGTGAAGCGCGTAGATGGAATAGGGCGCCGGCGAGAGCGGCTGGCGCGGTGAGAGCGTGGCGTAGGCGCCGACGCCGGCCGGTCGGACGGCGATCTCAAGCCAGCGTGCGTCGCCGGCAAAGGGGGATTCGCTGAAGTCCAGGGAGACCGTGAACAAGCCGTCGTTGACGGCTACGGCAGTGAGGCTGACGGTTGAGCCGATGGGGCTTCCGGCGGTTGCGGCATCGAAGAGCGTGAACTGGAAGTCATAGCTGCCGTCGGCGGGGCTGCCGTCGTCGACCAGGCGTCCCTGGTAAAGGAACGCGGGGCTGAGCGGGACCGCCGCGCGGGCCGAGGGGGCGGATGCGATCAGGATTGCCGCGAGCAGGGCCAACCGCTGTGCGGCGCGCGCCGCGCCCGCGAACGAGGCGATGTGTGCGGACATGTCGGGCTCCTTGGTGATTGCGGCACAGAGCGGATGTGCGGGATAGCAGGAAGACGTGCGAGCAGGGCGGTCGGCTGTTGCGGGTCGGAGGAACACGGACAAGCGGAGCACCGCTTGTCCGTGGCACCCGGCGCGGGTGAGATTGGGTCACGCCGGGTCGGAGGAACACGGACAAGCGGAGTACCGCTTGTCCGTGGCACCCGGCGGATCCGTGTTCGCACCGGCCAGAGGCCGATGCTCCCCTTCCGGTGGCGTCGGACGCGGAGGTCCGACGCTACGGAATTGCTGCGGGGATCGGCTCGTCGGCGGCGACGGACTGCGCCAGCGTTTGGCCGAGCAGACGGCCGGCTTCGTGAGGCCGCAAACCGCTGCCCGGCCGCTTGAACGCCAGGTGTTCCGGCCGCAAGACCGTTCCCTTGGGCAGGTCCGACGCGGCGACGATGCTGCGGCCGATTCGCCCTTCGCAAGCAAGCAGGCGTTTTGTTTCCTCGCCGAGCATCGCCTCGACTCGCCGGACGCCACGCACGAGAGCGGCGAAGGCCGCTGGATCGGCGGAGGCGGCGTGGTCCGGCCCTTCGGCGGCGCAGTCGAGCGTCAGGTGTTTCTCGATGATGCAGGCGCCCAGGGATACCGCCGCGAGAGCCGCTTCGGCGCCGAGCGTGTGATCCGAGAATCCGATCGGGCAGGAGGGATAGCGGCGTGCGAGGGCCGGAATGATCCGCAGGTTCAGCTCGTCGTCCGGCGGAGGATAGGCGGAGACGCAGTGGAGCAGGCTCAGCGCCTGGCAACCGCCGCCGCGAAGCGTGGCGACGGCGCGGTCCACGTCGGTCAGCGTGCAGCCGCCGGTGCTCAGAATGGCGGGCCGGCCGGTGCGGGCGATGGCCGACAGGAATGGCGTGTGCGTCACTTCGCCGGAAGCGATCTTGATAAGCGGGATGTTCAGGTGCAGCAGCAGGGAGAGGCTGGGCGGGTCGAAGGGGGTGGCGAAGAGTGGCAGGCCGATGCGGGCGGCCTCGGCGACGATGGCGGCGTGCTGGTCGTCGGCGAGGCGCAGGGGCTCGAGCATCGCGATTTCGTCGGCGCGATGGACGCGGCTGCATAGCTCGCCCGGCACGAAGAGCTGTAGCTTGGCTGCGTCGGCGCCGGCGTCTCGCGCTGCGTGCAGGAGCTGCAGCGCGGTCTGGGCGCAGCCGTTGTGGTTGACGCCCAGCTCGGCGATGAGGACGCAGCGCCGCGGACGGCGGCCCTCGATCAGCTCTCGGATCGCCTGGCACATGCCTGCCACCATGAGTAACGGGCGTCGTAGGTCAGATCGTGGATTTCCTCGCGCTGCATGTCGGCAACGGAGAATCCAGCGACGCGCAGGGCGTCCGTGACGGCCGGACGATCCCAGAACGAGTAGTGCATTCCGGCGAGGTTCAGCGGGGCGGCGGCGGTGAGCTCGAAGGTGTGCGGATCGAGCTGCAGGCCGGCCCATTTTCGCAGGTGGTCGGTCGAGGTGCGCCAGTCGCAGACGAGCACGCCGCCGGGCCGCAGGACGCGGGCGAGCTCGCCCAGCGCGGCGGCGACGTTGGACTCCGGCCCGACCACGTAGAGGACGCCCCAGCAGACGGCGACGTCGACGCTGGCGTCCGGGACGGGGAGCGCCGGGAGGGCGGCGACGTGCGTGCGGATCTCGTAGCCGGTGCGGCGCGTTCGCTGCACGGCGGCGGCGATCAACTCGGCGGAGGGGTCGACGGCGATCACGGGCGCGAAGCCCATCTCGCACAGCGCCTGCGTGTTGCGACCGTTGCCGCAGCCGATGTCGAGGGCTGTTAAACCGGCGCGGTCTTCGGCGGGAATGGCGCGGCACAGCAGGCGGATCATCTGCTCGCTGGGCCAGTTGCGGGCGGTGGCGCCGGGGCATTCGTGCCAGGAGCGCGTCGGCGGCGCGGTGCGCATTTCATACGTGGAGTGCTTGCTGAATGACGCATTCGGCATGTTGCAGGTCCTCCGGCGTGTCGATGTCCACGCCGCGGGCGGCGGGCATGGCGTAAACCAGGGTGCGCGGCGGCTGCGCGCCGCCGCGGTAGTCGATGCACGAATAGAGATAGATGGCGCCGTTCAGGCGGTAGATCACGTCTTCGCCGTCGAGACGTTCGAGGCGGCCGTCGCGTCCGACGCGGCCGAGCCAGCCGGCGGGTCCGACGGGCGACATGGAGACGACGGCGCAGGGGCGGTTGGCTTCGTAGAGGGCGACGGCGGCGCTGATGTCGTGGGGGGTACGGAACGGCGACGTGGGCTGGAGCACCATGACGGCGTCGTAGCATTCGCCGCGGCGCTGCAGGAAGTCGAGCAGGAAGATGTTGGCGTCGCGCGTCGGCGTGTCGTCGCGGGCGAGCGCTTCGGGGCGCAGCACGGGGGAGCTGATGCCGTGGGACTCGGCGACGTCGGCGATTTCGCGGCTGTCGGTGTTTACATAGATCGCGTCGAGGGCGCCGCTGGCGAGGGCGGCGTCGCAGGTGTAGCGGATCAGGGGCTGGCCGCCGAGGGGCGCCAGGTTCTTTCCGGGGAGCCGTTTGGAGCCGCTGCGCGCGGGGATGATGCCGACGATCGTCATGGCGGGGCCTCCGCGGGCAGACGGCGCGGATGGCGGGTGGAGGTCACCCCGCCGCTTGGCGCGGCGGGTTCGGAAAGACGGCACGGGGCGGACGTGGCGTCGGTCGGTCGGGAGTCGGGCGCGTCGGCTTCGCAGGACAGGCGTTTGGTCAGCAGGTCGGGGCGGCTGCGGAGGCGGCAGAGTGTTTCGAGCACTCGGGCGGCGGCCGTGCCGTCGCCGTAGGGGGACTCGACGTCGAAGCGACCGTGTGCGATCTGGCGGCGAATGGCCTGAAGCAACGCGGCGGCGGTGGGTTGCTCCAGGGCGAGCGTGTTGGCCGCGACCAGGCGGCCCTGCTGACGCAGGCCGACGATGACGGCGGGCGTGCCGAAGACCGGCGACTCAATCACGCCGCTGGAGCTGTTGCCGACGTAGCAGCAGCACTCGGCCAGCGCGGTCGCGTAGAGCTCGGGGGGCAGCGAATGGACGACGGTTGCATCACGGCGGCCGTCGGCCCAGCGGCGGATGCGGGCGTCATGCTCATCGGCGTGCGCGTCGGCGTTGGAGAGTAGGCACAGCTTGTGCTGGGCGATGTGGTCGAGCGCGTCGAGCATCAGGTCGAGGTGCTTGAATGACTCGTCGGGCCGGAGCGTGACGGGCAGAAAACTGGCGAGGAGAAAATCGCCGGAGGCCGGGAGGCCGATGGGCGCAAGCTGGGTGCGCGGGCGGCGGCGCGTTTTAAGCGCGTCGAGCGACGGAAGGCCGACGGCGTGAATTCGCCAGGTTTCCTCGCCCAGCGCGCGGATGCGCTGCGCTGCGGCGGTGTTGGCGACGAAGTGCAGATGCGCGAGCTTGGTGATGGCGTTGCGCAGGCTGCCGTCCTGATTCGTAGCCACATCGGTTTCACCGCCGCCGACGTGCGCGAGGGGCTGCCCGAGCATGGTGGCGGCGACGGCGGCGGCGAAGGACTCGTAGCGATCGCCGGCGACGACGACCCAGTGCGGCGCGAGCTCCTGCAGCGCGTCGGCGGCGAGCGAGACGGCCCGGCCGGTGGATCGTGCGGCGGCCAGGGGTGAGTCGTCGATTTCGAGGATTTCGAGACGCCGGGCGGGCTGCCACCCGGCGGCCAGGATGACGTCCAGCGTGTGGCCGTGGCGGCGGCTGAGGTGGGTTCCGGTGACGATCAGGTGCGCGTCGACAGCTTGACGGCGTGCGGCGTCGAGCAGCGGCTCGATCAGCGGCCAGTCGGAGCGTGCGCCGGAGATGAGACAGATTTTCGTCTGCATGCGAATGTTCGCGCAGGTCTTGCGCGGAGCGGGCTACGCTCGTAACGAAGCGGCGTTTGCCGGAACCGCTCCCTCACGGTCGCGGCTCGGATTACGGGCGCGGCTCGGATGGGTCGCGGCTCTGATCAACCGGACTGGCGGCGATGATCCACACGGGGGCGATTCGCCCGAGCAGCATGGCCAGCATCAGCCACGCCATTCCGTATTGATATACATCGACGCGTTGCTGGATGCCGCTGGAGAGGTTGCGGCTGGTGACGGCGGCGGAGACGCCGGACGTGAGTCCGCCGCCGGCGACGGCGGATGAGGCGTCGAGGAAGGCGTCGGCGAAAGTGGGGGGCGGCTGGTAGGCGGTGGCGGTGAAATGCTCGATCACCAAAAGGCCCAGGGCGGTGAGCAGCACGAGCGCCAGCAGCGTGACGGCGAGCCGGACGGCGATTGCGAAGGCGCGTTCGTCGCGCGTGCGGCCGGCAAATGCGCCGATGAGCAGAGCGGCGGCTAGGGGCCAGCCGAGGCCGCCGAGCGGCGATCCAGGGAAGCCGCCGACCAGCATGACGGCGGCCAGCACGACTTTGGTTCCGTCGGAAGCGGAGCGTTCGGAAAGGGCCTCGGTCTGCACGCCGGCGCCGGCGGCGCTGAAGACCTGAAGCGCGCAGCGCGAGAGACGCTCGCCCGAATGACGGGCGGCGAGCGAGTCGGGGACGGCGCCGCTCTCGCGCCCGCCGCGCGGCGATTCAAACGCGGCCAGCAGCGCGGCGGCCAGGATCAGGAACAGGATCCACGATCCGAAGGTCACGCCTGTCGCGGCGGCGGATTGCAGGCAGCGTCGGCGCCAGGCGGCGAAGGGCATGATCCAAAGCGTCCAACCGGCGGCCGTCAGCAGGCCCAGCACGGCGATGAGCCACGCGAGCGCGCCGGCGGGGCGCTGCGGCAGCCAACCGAACGAGAGGACGCCGGTGCTCAACGATTGTGTTGCATCAAGATGGGAAAGGGGGGCGGCTACGATCGCCAGGAGCAAGCATGCGGCTTGGCTGGTGAATAGCGTGACAAGCACGAAGACGATTGCCAACAATGCTGGATGCGGCGCCGCGCGGAGATTCAGCAACGGCAGGCGATCTCGAAGCGCGGCGAGAATGGTGGAGATGTAGGCGATTGCTCCGGCCAGGCTCAGTGCGACGAGCACGGACCGCCCGGCGTCGGTGTAGGCGCGTTCCGCGGGATGGGTCATCAGGCCGCAGCCGACGACGGCGCTGATCGAATCGAAGGTGGATTGCCAGTAGTGACGCGCCCAGAAGAACTGCCAGTCGCGCGGATCGGTGAGCGTTGCCCACGGCTGAGCCAGGAGGAACGCACCCGCCCCGGTCAGCACGACGAGAACGCAGAAAAACAGGGCAGCGGGTCGGGAGAACATTCCAGGCCTCTCGGCGAGCGACCGGGGATGTTAGCCGTCTTCTGCCCTGGAAGGGCGAAAAAAAAAGCCCCGGGCGAAGCCCGGGGTGAATTGGGTGGGACGGGCGTCTCGCCCGTCCCGGCCACATCAAGAACGGGCAACATGCCCGTTCCACCCGAGACGCTAGCGCCTGCGGCGCAGGGCGACGAGCATCATCGCCAGGGTCGCCAGCCCGGTTGAGGGCTCGGGGGTGATCGTGAACAATCCGAGCTGGCCCTGGACGTACTCGAAAGATCCGTCATGTTCGAAGGATCCCCAGCCGCTCAGCGACTGATCACCGACGTCACCACTGCCATCGTACTGGATCGTTCCGCCAGTCAGGCGGACGCCGGCATTCGGGTCGGTCTGGAGGTTTGACATGACGTGAATACTGATCGTCGAGCCATCCGGGCTGAGCGTGCTTGAGCCCAGTTCCAGGCCGTCGCCGACGGCATCCACCGCGGGGGACTGCGTCCAGTTGAACCCGCCCGGCAGCGAAAACACGAGAAAGCTGTCCGCGGTGTACCAGCCCGGCCCCTGCGCGTTGAGCAGCGCGGCGCCGTTCTGGCGAATTTCTACTGTTTCACCCGGCAGCGTGGCGGGCACACCGGCAGCGACCGTCGTGACGTTCGGGTTGTTGCTGTCGGCGTTGTTCTGCGCGACGGTGTAATTCGAGGTGGATCCGTTGTTGAACACGACTCGCGTGGGCGTGCCGCGATTGGGATTGGAGATTCCGCCGGCGGTGTCCCAAAGGCGGACGCTTGCGCCGCCGGCGGCGTCCGCGGTGCCGCTGTAGCGCGTGTTCCACACGCCTTGGCGGTAGTACTGGAAAGAGTAGGGTGTGTTGGCTTTTCCGCCGGTGATGGTGAGCCTTCCGCTCCAGGTGCCGGGCACGAACGTGTGGGTGCCGCCGGTGGGTGCGAAAGCGGATTGCACGCCGAGCGTCGTCAGCGCCAAGGCGCCGATCGTCCGCGCGGCGCGTGATCCAATTCCAGCCAAAGCGCTCCGCAGCCAGTTACGTCCGATTTTCGTGAACATGTCGCCTGTCTCCTGCGTTGGATTCTGCCCAGTCGCGGCGGACGCCGGTGTCCGCCTCACGGGGGAAAGCGAAGTTCTCGGGTGAATTGGGCGGGACGGCGAGCAACGGCATGGTCTGACTTGGACAAACGGTGCAGCATAGGTGTGACGGGCGTCTCGCCCGACAGTGCGGTGTCACAAACTGGCGACATGCCCGTTCAATCCTCCGCGCCGCTCCGATTGCCAGCCACATCCGATAATTTCTGGCCCGAATTGCACGAACACGGTGGGGAACGAACACCCAACTCTTTTCCCCACTTTCGGTAACTGCGTTCCCCACTTTTCCCCATGCAAGCGCTTTTTTCGAGCGCCACACGAGAAATGCAGTCTGGCACGCCCTTTGCCTTATGAGTCCCACATCCGGCGGCAGCCACACGAGGCCCGCACGAGGAAGCAAAAGGAGACGCGACATGCTTGAGTGGTTGAAACAGATGATCGGGTTGCGAAACACCCGCGGCGAACGCGACGGCCCGCAATCGAACGCCCGCGTGCGATTCTGTGCGGTCGCCGTCCCGGCCCGACCGACGCGACGCCGCCCCGTCACGCTGATGATTCGCGAGGGCCGTGTATGACAGATGCGACAGCTCCCGCCGGGAGCACGAGTCTCCCGGGCGCGGCGGCGCCCGGCAGGCCCGTGCTCCTGGCACGGGGTTCAATCTTCCCGATGGCGGCAGTGCCTCCGAGCGCGGGGCGATAAGCCCCGCGCTCCGCCGCCGGGAAGTACGACCGGTCCGAAACGAGACGCGAAGACCCCCGAAGCTCTCTCACTCTCTCCAAGCCGCGCAGACCGACGCCCCCGGCTGCGCGGCGTCTCTTTTTTCTTTCCGAGCGGCGCGCGTCAGGTAGCGGTTTTCAAGTCTCCGCTCCTTCACGGTCGCGCCGCGGAAAGAGCGCTGCGACAGGTTCTTTTGAGAAGATCAATGACAGGCGCCAATCAGGCGATGTCACCGGCCGGCGGCGCGATGGGAAGGGTGGATCGATTGGAACAAGCGATTCGGGAAGGGGTGGCGCGCGCTACGGATACACCACCGGCCCGAACCCGCACGCCGTCGGATTCGGATCCGTAAACGGCCCTCTCCCGTCGATTTTGATCCCCTCCGACGTCGCCGCATGCAGGTGCCGTTCGCTGCACGCATGCGGCTCAGCCACGTGCCCGTTCGTGATCCGCGTCAGCGCGATGTGCGTGCCGGCGGGAAAGTTACCCACGGCCTTGTCCAGCACGACTTCCTGCGGCGCATAGCGGACGCTCACGCTGGCCCCCGCGCTGCGCCCCGCCGCGTCATACGCCCGAACGATGATCTCGTTGTTTCCTTCGCGCAGCCCGGCCACCGTGAATTCGACGAGGTACTGGTCGCCGGCGCTGCCGGTCGACTCGATCGGTGCATTCGCATCAACTTCCGGCCCGCCATTGAGGAGGTAGACCACGCGTGTCACGCGGTCCGGCGCCGCTTCCATCGCGGCCTCAATGTGCACCATCGGGAACGGCACGGTGCTCACCGGGCCCGGAAAGGCAATGGTCAGTTCGAAGTTTACGCCCAACTGGTTCTGCATGTCGCAGGTCAGCCCCAGGTTGGCGAGTAACAGCAGGAACCCGCCGGCGCACCGTAGTCGTGCACAGCACATTACAAAGCTCCCGTCGCGCGGTTCCATCCCCAGCCGGAAACCGCAGCTTGCAAGCATACACTTCGCCGCTGTAGAGAAAAACGGGATTTGCCGCCCATGTTGTCCGAGGCCGTTCGTGTCACGCACGACGGGTGCAAGATACGCTGGTCCGAGTCGCACACTTCGCACCAGCACAGCCGCTCCGCTCGGAATGGGCAGACAGGAACCCCTTATCCCCCCCCCCCCCCCCCCCCCTGCGGAAAGCCAATCGCCCCAACGCTCAAAGTCGGCGAAGCGCTCACCCCGTATTCGCCTGTCCGCCGTTCATCAGATCGAGGAACCCCTCCAGCTTCCGCGCCCGCACCGGATGTTGCAACTTGCGAATTGCCTTGGCCTCGACCTGCCGCACGCGCTCGCGCGTCACTTTGAAAATCTTGCCCACCTCCTCGAGCGTGTAGGTATAGCCGTCGCCGATGCCGTAGCGGAGCTTGATGATCTCGCGCTCGCGGTAGGTGAGCGTCTTGAGCACCGCCTCGATGCGGTCTTTGAGCATCTCGCTGGTCGCGGTGCTGACCGGGCTTTCGGCTTTCTCGTCTTCGATGAAATCGCCGAAGTAGCTGTCTTCGCTTTCGCCGACGGGGCGGTCGAGCGAAATCGGATGGCGACTGATCTTCATCACGCGCCGCGCCTCGGCCACGGGCATCTTGGCCTCGATCGCGATTTCCTCGATGGTCGGCTCGCGGCCGAGGTCCTGGAGCAGCTTCTTCGAGATATTCCGAAGCTTGCTCATGGTCTCGATCATGTGAACCGGAATGCGAATTGTGCGGGCGTGGTCGGCGATGGCGCGGGTGATGGCCTGGCGAATCCACCAGGTGGCATATGTGCTGAACTTGTAGCCGCGGCGATACTCATACTTGTCTACCGCGCGCATCAGGCCGGTGTTCCCTTCCTGGATGATGTCGAGGAAGGCCAGGCCGCGATTGCGGTATTTCTTGGCGATCGAGACGACCAGCCGCAGGTTGCCGCCGGCCAGTCGGCGCTTGGCCTCTTCATACTCGGCGAAGACCTTGCGGCCCTCGTCGACGCGCTTGCGGAGCAGGTCGTGCGGCTCCATCACCAGGTCGATCATGCCCTGCTGCTCTTCGCGCAGGGCCTCCAGCTCGTCAGCCGGCAGGCTCTGGCCGCGGCCGTCCAGCTCGCGGGCGATGCCGTCGAGCTTGTCCACGATCGCGCGCATCTTCCGCATCATCGGCGTGATGCGGCTCGTGCGGAGCGAGAGCTCTTCGAGCAACGTGACCGCCCGGCGGCGGCGCTGCGCGATGCGCTCCTGGGCGGACTTGCGCGAGACCCCCGAGGCGCGCGCGTCGCGCACGGCCTTCCAGTCGGCCTGGTTCAACTCGAGCAGCTTGCGGACGGTGGCCAGGTTCGCCGGCAGGCGCTTGACGATGGTCGCTTTCGCCATGCTCTCGGTCGTCGAGATTTTCATCGTGCGGTCGAAGGGCATGCGGCCGTCGAGCACCGCCTGCATCGTGTCGACCGCCTGCTGCGCGCAATAGTCGTTCTCAAGCACGCGGCGGCGGAAGGCCATGCGCGTCAGTTCGATCTTCTTGGCCAGCGCGATCTCTTCCTCGCGCGACAGCAGCGGGATTTCGCCCATCTGCGTCAGGTACATTCGCACCGGATCGTCGATGCGGCGGACATTGGCGTCGATCAGGTCCGCTTCGGTGACTTCTTCGAGCGTATCGGTGCCTTCCAGGCTCGGCACGCGCTTGCGATCGGTCTCGCGCAGCCGTTCAGCCTCGATCTCGTCGATCATCTTGATCCCGGCCAACTCGATGCGATTGAGAACGCTCTCGAGCTTCTCCGGGGAGATCGCCTCGTCGGGTAGAGTCTCGTTTAACTCTTCCCAAGTCAGGTACTTGCGCTTCTTTCCCGACTCGATCAGCTCGTTTACGCTTTGCTCAATCGGGTCGATGTCCGGGGCCACGCTCGGCATGACTCTCTCCGCCATATGTCTAAGCTCTTTCTTCACAGTATTTTATAGGCGATTGCCGGTGCGCCGGACCGCATTTGCGTGTGCTGCGACGGCAAGCGGCTATCTCTCCGGCATATGCCGATAAGTTAAATAATAGAACAGGTTTACCGATTATCAAACCATCCGTAGAAATCCCTTTCAATTACCCGTCCGTACACTGCGTTCGGCGCCAAGGAAGCAGCCGTCAGCTTCCTGCCGCCCGCGCCAGCGCTGCGCCAGCGCCAGTTGCTGCTGCAACTTCTCCGCCGCCGAATCGCTGGCAGGCGAATCCCGAAGTTCGTTCCGCAACTCCTCAACCGTGAGGAGGTCCAGCTCTGACGCCAGCCGGTCCACCGCGGTTCGGAAGATGTGGTCAGCGGCGCCGCCCGCGAACCGGGCACAAGCCGCGGTGGCAAGATCGCACAGGGCGCTGTCATCGCACTCCCCAAATACCGCCGCCCGATCATAGCCCCCCGCCTGCTCCTGCAGGTTGAGGCAAAGATGATAGAGCCGATTCCATGTCTCGCAACGCCCAAAAGCAACCGGAACGCTGTCATTCACCAAGCGTAGAAAATGGCTGTCGCTCACGAGAAATCCAAGCGTCTCTTCGGCGGCTGCCACCAGGCCGGCCGGCAGGCCGCGCACCGACCTAAGGTATTCGGTCGCGTCGTCCGTATTTTCCGTCGCCGTCGAGTTTCGCGGCGCTTGCTTCGAGCGAGCCAGCATCTCGTAAACGGACGCCGCCGGAACCGACAACAGGTCGCTCAGCCGGCCGACCAGCAGTCCCTGCTGCAGAGGGTCGATCCCGCCGGCTACCGCGGAGCGTGTTACAAAGCTCAGAAACGCCTCGACCGCCGCCCGCCGGCCGCGCGAATCGCTCGGGCCGAGCGCGGACACCATCCGCTCCCACTTGAACCGCAAGGCCTCCACCGCGTTTGGCAACTGCGCGGAGAATGCTGCCGACCCACCTGCGACGACGCAATCCGCGGGGTCCTGCCCTCCCGGAAGCAGCATGACGCGGACATCAGCCCCGGTCCGAAGCGCCGTCTCAACCCCGCGGTCCGCCGCTTTGATGCCGGCTTCGTCGCCATCAAAACAGAGCACGATCGACTTGGCAAATCGGCCAAGGAGCTTCACATGGGCGTCGGTTAGCGCGGTTCCCAGCGTCGCCACCACGTTCGGAAACCCGAACTGGTGCAGCATGACCGCGTCCATGTAGCCCTCGACCACGATCGCCTCACCGCCGGATTCAATCGCCGGACGAGCCAGGTCCAAGGCATACAGAACGTGCGACTTGCTGAAAAGCGCCGTTTCGGGCGAGTTCAGGTACTTGGCCGGATCGTCGCCGAGCGTCCGGCCGCCGAACGCAACCGGCCGACCCAGGTGGTCGTTAATCGGGAAGATCAGACGATCCCGAAAGCGGTCATACACCCGGCCGCTGTCGCCGGAAGCGGTCAGGCCGGCCTGATGCAGGATTTCGTCGGCAATCCCGGCCCGCTTGGCGGCGTTGACGACATCCTGCCACGCATCCAGGGCAAATCCCAAGCCGTGCCGCGTGAGCGACTCAGCCACCAGACCGCGCCGCGCGGCGTACGCTCGCCCCGCCTGCCCCGCCGACGATTCGAGATTCCGCTGAAAGTGACTCACCGCCCAGCGTACTGCGCTCTGCAACTGCTCGCGCGCCTGCGCAGCCCGCCGGTCCCCCGGCCCGCGACCCGGGTCGATCCCGGCCCGCTGTGCCAGCAGCCGCAAAGCCTGCGGAAAGTCCAGCTTGTCGCGCATCTGCACGAACTTGATCACATCCCCGCCGACACCGCAGGACCAGCAGCGGAAGATCTGCTTTTCGCTGGAGACGGAGAACGACGGCTTGTGGTCGTCGTGAAACGGACACAGTCCGATATAGTTCTTACCAGTCTTCTTGAGGCTGACCCGTTCGCCGATGACCCCTACGATGTCAGTCGCTTCCAAGACCAGTTCTTTTAAAGGTTTGTCCATACTGATCTTAGAGCGCCGCCGGAATCCCGCACCGAGTTGAACCGCTGTTGCCTACGCGCCCCGAATACACATGTCGGACGCCTAAAAAGTATACCTGATCTTTACAAATACGTCAATTTTTTGAGGACATCCATCACAAAAGGGTGCGTACGGTGAAGGCCGTACATACAACCCGTTGCGGCCACGCCTCGCCCGGCAACAACTGCGCGGAATGCGCTACGACGGGGCGACCGCCGCCTCCAGCCGCACGATCAGCCGCCGCAGGTGCTCGCGTGTCGTCCTCAGGTTCCCGATCGCTGCCCGGATGACCACTCGCCCGTAAAGTCGAGTCGGCGACAGGAAGAACTCACCGGGCTGGTTCACGCGGGCAAGCAACGCCTCATTCGCCCGGTCCTGCTCCTCTCCCGTCCCCGCAGGCTTGAGCCTGAAGCAGACGGTGCTGAACGGCGTCGGCGCTGTGACATCGAGCCGCGGATGCCCGGCGATCCACCTCCGAAGTTCCTGCGCCAGCGCACAGTGACCGCGAACCCGCGCCTGCAGCCCGGCGACGCCGAACGCCCGGATGACCATCCACAATTTCAGCGCCCGGAACCGTCGCCCGAGCTGCACGCCCAGGTCCATGAGGTTGGTCACGCCCGACTCAGCGGTCACGAGATAGTCCGGCACCAGTGAAAACGTGCGCTTGAGCTGTGCCAGATCACGCACGTACAGGACCGAACAGTCCACCGGCACAAACAGCCACTTGTGCGGATTCAACACGATGGAGTCGGCGGCTTCGGCGCCGACGAAGTGCGTCCGCAGCTCCGGGCAGATCATCGCCGCGCCGGCGTAGGCCGCGTCCACGTGAAGCCACAGCCGCTCGCGCCGCGCAATCTCGACGATCGGCGGCAGCGGATCGACCGACGTCGTCGACGTCGTCCCCACCGTCGCCACAATCGCGATCGGCCGGCGTCCGGCGGCGCGATCCGCGCTGATCGCCGCCTGAAGCGCATCGGGCCGCATTCGATAATCCTCGTCCGACGAGACCCGCCGCAAGTTCTCCAGGCCGATGCCCAGCGTGAGCACCGATTTGTCAACCGACGAATGCGCCTGGTCGCTGCAATAAACCGCCAGCGGGGGCAGGTCGGCGCGACCCGACAGCCCGTGCTGACGGACGCCCAGCCCGGCCGACTCACGCGCCGCCGCCAGCGCGATCAGCGTACTGATCGATGCCGTGTCGTTGATGTGGCCCGCGAACGTGGGCGGCAGGCCGACCATCTGTCGCAGCCAGTCGCACACGTGCTCTTCCAGCTCCGTCGGCGCCGGTCCTGTTTTCCAGAGCATCGCGTTGACGTTCAGGGCCGCCGCCAGCGTCTCCCCGACGATGCCCGGCGCCGACCCGGTGATGGCGAAGTACGCCATGAACCCGGGGTGATTCCAATGCGTGACATTTGGCTCGATCAAGCGCAGGTAGTCGTCCAGAATCGCGGCCATCGGCTCGCCGTCCCTCGGCGGCGCGGCCGGCAGCGACGCGCGGATGGCCCCCGGCGAAACACGCGGCACGACCGGATAACGCTCGACCCCGCCGAGGTAGTCGGCCGCGATATCGGCGGCGCGGTGCATCGCGGCGCGAAACTCGGCGATTGGAATGTCGCCGTCAGGCGCAGGACTCGCGCCCGCCGGGTTCGTGGATGGGTCCATGTACCGGTAACTCCTCGACCGCGCATCCTAACCAGGCCGCGAATATTGAAAAATGCGGCAATCCTGCAAATCAAGTTGGCGCGGCACGGCTTCGATTGATCCATTAAGGATGGACGCGCCAGCGAATCCGCCGCCGAAACCACGGCTCCTCTGCATCGCCGGCGTATTCGGACGTCGCGCCGCAGAGTTGAACTCGTCCGCCATCCGGAGCCGAGCTCCCAGGAACGCTCGTAATGCCGCAGACAACGCCCGCCCCGACGGAAGATGTCGCGCCCGAGGTCTTGGCGGCGGCCGCCGCGAGTGAACTCGGCGCCAAGACCGCCGCCGTAACGCAGCAGCTTTCGACCGCGTTCGCGCAGCTCGAGGACCTGCAGGGGCTGTTGCGCGCCCGGTCGCTCGAAAATGCCCGCGCCGAAGTCCGTGCGCGGGAGCAGGCCAGTTCGCTCGAACAGCGCGAGAAGCAGGTCGCCGATCAACTCGCATCGCTGGCCGCCGCCGAAATCGAGCTGAAATCGGAGCGCGGCGCAATTGACCAGGCCAGAGGACAACTTCAGAAGGAGCGCGACGAATTCGACGCAAACCGCCAGTCCATCGAGGGACAGCGTCGCAAGATCGAGCAGGCCGAGCAGGAACTGGCCCGGCGTCAGTCCGAGGCCGCTGACCGGCAGAAGACGCTCGATGCGCGGCACGAAGAGCTTGAGTCGTTTTCCCGCGAGGTGTCGGAAAAATCCAGATCGGCCGAGCACGCCGTCGGGCAACTCGAGCAGCAGCGCGGCGATATCGAACAGCGCCGCGCCGAACTGGCCACGGAGCAGGAACGCCTGCGCAAGCAGGATGAAGCCGTGACCTCGCGCATGGCCGAACTCAAGCGCCGCGACGATGAAGTGACCGAGCGCCACAACCGCCTGGCCGAGGATCTGGAGAGTCTCTCGCAGTTCGAGAGGACCCTCCAATCGACGCGGACGGAACTGGCCGACCAGGAAGCGCGCATCCAGGCCCACGAACAGGAGCTCATCCGCCGCGAAGCCGCCATGAAGCAGTTCCAGGAAGCCATGAAGGGCATCGCCGCCGCGTTCGGCGGCGCGCTGCCGATCGACCCGGCGACCATGGCGGCGGTTAATATGCCGTCGCCGCGCGACATCGAGCCGGCGCCGTCGATTGTCCCGGCGCACACCGCCGTACCGGGCATTTCCCGCGAGCCGGCCGCTCCGGCCGAAACCGGGCCCGATCCCGAGCGCCATTCGCCGAGCTCAGGGCCAACGGACGCCAGGCCGCTGCCGCAAGTCGTTCCAGAACGCGCCTCCGAGCAAAGCGAACCAACCTCCGACGCGGACGACCGCTCTACCGAGGCTGCCCCGCAGCGACGCGCCGGCGATGCGACCGTGGCGGCCATCGAGCCGGAACAACCCGCCGCCGCAACGCCCAGCGCACCGCCAAGACCCGCCTTAGCCGCCGCCGGGGACATCGACGAGTCGCGCCTCAGCCCGGATGAACTCAAGAAACTGAAAGTGCTGCGGCGCCTGACGGGCGGCCGCACGACCGACGCGGAGCTCCTGGCCCGCATCCGTCATGAGGCGGGCGGCGCCGCCGCCGCCGAACTGCCGCAGCAGGGATCGCGGAAGAAACGAACGTGGTGGTAAGCCGATCCGAGCCGCGCGCGTAAGCAAGCGGTTCTTCTATTGTCCGCTCGCTCGCGGTCGCGGCTCCGAAAGAGCTCTGCGCCGCGCGTGAGCGAGCGGTTCTTAAGCCTCCGCTCCCTCACGGTCGCGGCTCCGAAAGAGCTCTGCGCCGCGCGTGAGCGAGCGGTTCTTAAGCCTCCGCTCCCTCACGGTCACGGCTCCGA